>JACPOX010000220.1 GCA_016191305.1 Legionella longbeachae
AAGCAATTCTTCGTTAAGTAATTTGGAGGAGAAGGTTTTGTCCATAAATTCCTCTATTATCAAAATCTATCCTGTGACAAATCGCAGGATAAAGGAAGTTAAGTAATGAATGATCAAAGTGTGTAACTAAATATTCGCCTCAATATTCTTAATTATTAAAAATATAATGATCAACATTATGCCAACATTTCAATTAAGTTAGAAGAATAGCTCTTAAAAAAGCTTTTTTTGTGTCCAAAAATCCGCGTTTATATCATTTATTCCTCATAGTACGGATATTTTTTCGAGAGCTCATATAATTAACAAATTTATGGGGTTCTTTTCTTTGAGTATTTGGATGCACTTCAGCAATTATTTTAAAGAAAATAGGCCTTGGAAGTTTTGAAGATTTAGATGACATATTACCTATTCTATGTCTTAATCTGCTGGGTCAATTCTGAGTTAATAGTATTAAACTCTAATATAAGGAGAACTAAAGCTGCAAAGCCACTAGATCTCTCTTTTTATAGCGTGAACTAACATCCGATATCTATTCTCTGAAAGTTGACTGGTGTATGATGCCTTGTTTTGGTAGCTATGGAGTATTCTAAAATGGAAAACTACAAAACAAATAAGGTGATCCGGGCAAATCGAGGCACTGAAAAGCAAGCAAAAAGTTGGTTGACTGAAGCAGCTCTTCGTATGCTTTGTAATAATCTTGATCCTGATGTAGCCGAAGATCCGGACTCTTTAATTGTTTATGGTGGGTTGGGTAAGGCTGCTCGTAACTGGGATTGTTTTGCCAAAATTGTAGATGTTCTCAAGTCCCTGGATAATAACCAAACATTACTAATTCAATCGGGAAAACCAGTGGGTGTTTTTACCACTCATGAAGATGCGCCCAGAGTGCTCATTGCAAATTCCAATTTAGTTCCTCGTTGGGCAACATGGGAATATTTCAATGAGTTAGATAAAAAAGGACTCATGATGTATGGGCAAATGACTGCCGGAAGCTGGATTTATATTGGATCCCAAGGTATCGTGCAAGGAACTTATGAAACTTTTGTAGCAGCAGCTCGTAAGCACTACGCAGGAAATCTTACAGGACGTTGGATCTTAACTGGTGGTTTAGGAGGGATGGGAGGAGCACAAACCTTGGCTGGAACAATGGCAGGAGCTAGCGTACTGGCGGTTGAATGTGATTTAGCACGGATTGAAAAACGTCTTAAGACCAAGTACCTAGATCGTTATACAAGTGATTTGGATGAAGCTTTAGCTTGGATAAATGAGTCTTGTGAGAGCCAAAGTCCTTTATCCGTTGCGGTTTTAGGTAATGCAGCTGAGATCTTTCCTCAATTATTAAAACGAGATGCAATTCCTGCCCTAGTTACCGATCAGACCAGCGCTCATGATCCATTAAACGGGTATTTACCTGCTGGATGGACGTTAGAACAAGCGATACAATTGCGAAAAAGTGCACCTGAAGAGGTTGTTGAAGCAGCCAAAAAATCTATGGCAATACAAGTTCATGCCATGCTTGGATTCCAGAAAAAAGGAATTCCTGTTTTTGATTACGGTAACAATATAAGACAAATGGCTTTCGAAGCCGGAGAAAAGAATGCTTTTGCGTTCGAAGGTTTTGTACCTGCTTACATCAGACCTTTATTTTGTGAAGGAATAGGTCCATTTAGATGGGTGGCATTATCAGGAGATCCTGAAGACATTTATGCCACGGATGCAATGGTAAAAAAGCTAATTCCGGATAACCAACATTTGCATCATTGGTTGGATATGGCAAAGGAAAAAATCGCATTTCAGGGTTTACCAGCACGCATTTGTTGGGTTGGCTTAAAAGATAGGGCCCGTTTGGCATTAGCTTTTAATGATATGGTTAGAACAGGCGCGGTTAAAGCACCCATAGTGATTGGGCGAGATCATCTAGATTCAGGTTCAGTTGCCAGTCCTAATCGTGAAACCGAAGGGATGATGGATGGCAGTGATGCAGTATCCGATTGGCCGTTGCTTAATGCTTTATTAAATTGTGCTAGTGGCGCAACTTGGGTGAGTATTCATCATGGAGGAGGCGTTGGTATGGGATTTTCACAGCATGCTGGAGTGGTCATTGTTGCAGATGGAACAGATAAAGCCGCTCAACGTCTAAGCAGAGTACTGCATAATGATCCTGCTACTGGAGTGATGCGTCATGCTGATGCTGGCTATGAACTTGCACAAAAGTGCGCTAAAGAAAATGGATTATGGCTGCCTATGGAGGCATAGAATTGATTTTTTAGGCTAAAGGCTCAACATAAGGAGTTAATTAATGCAAGAACCTTTTATTCTTCAACCTGGTCAGCTGACTTTGCAATCAATCAAACTTATTTTAAGACAGCGCTTACCTCTTATTCTTGCAGAAGATGCATTTAGAGGTATTCATGCATCTCATGAGACCGTTAAAAAAATTATCACTGATGGAAAAACAGTTTATGGTATTAATACAGGTTTCGGTTCATTAGCAAATCAAACTATTTCAACTGAGAATTTAAAACAGCTACAACGCAATATTGTTCTTTCACATGCTTGTGGTACTGGCGAACTGCTATCTGATGAAATTGTATCTTTAATTTTACTCCTTAAAATTAATAATTTGGCTCAAGGTTATTCAGGGGTTAGAAAGGAGCTGATAGATGCTTTGATTTCCCTTTTTAATAATAAGGTTTACCCTTGTATTCCATCTAAAGGTTCTGTAGGTGCTTCAGGTGATTTAGCCCCTTTGGCACATATGTCCTTACCTTTATTGGGAGTAGGTGAAGTACGTTATCAAGGAAAGCTTATTAAAGCGATGGATGGTTTAAACATTGCCGGTATTGGACCAGTAGAATTAGAAGCAAAAGAAGGCTTAGCGCTTCTAAATGGACTACAAGTTTCAACGGCAATTGCTTTAAGTGCTTTATATACAACAGAAACTCTTTTTGAAACCGCACTTATTGCTGGTGCATTATCTGTTGATGCGGCTAATGGTAGTGATGTACCCTTTGATGATCGTATCCAAAAAGTACGCGGACATGAAGCTCAGAGAAAGGTAGCTGCTTGTTATCGAGAGCTGTTGGCTGAGAGCGAGATCCGTCAGGCACATCTTCTTTGTTCTCGTGTACAAGATCCTTATTCTTTACGATGCCAACCTCAAATTATGGGAGCGATATTGCATCAAATTCAATTTGTTAAAGATACTTTGGAAGTTGAAGTCAATGCAATTTCAGATAATCCTTTGGTTTTTAGTGAGCAAGAACAAATTATTTCTGGAGGTAATTTTCATGGGGAAATTATTGCAATGGCCGCCGATAATCTGTCTTTGGCTATATCTGAAATAGGCGCTAATGCGGAGCGGCGAATTGCTTTATTAATTGATAATGCTTTTAGTGGCTTACCCGCATTTTTAATTAAAGAAAGTGGTTTAAATTCAGGGTTTATGATTGCTCATGTCACTGCTGCTGCGTGTGCTAGTGAGAATAAAGCTCTGGCACATCCACATTCAGTTGATAGTCTGCCAACTTCTGCAAATCAGGAGGATCATGTTTCTATGGCGACCAGTGCTGCCAGACGCTTACATGAAATGAATGATAATACAGCAACAATACTAGCTATTGAGTTATTGGCAGCTAGCCAAGGAATAGAATTTCATAAGCCATTGAAATCATCTAGATTACTAGAAGAAGTTTATCAGGGTATTCGTTCCTTTGTTGCACCTTATGATAGTGATCGTTATTTTGCACCTGATATTGAAATAATGAAGCAAAACATTTTGAATGAGCAATTTTCTACCCCTTTTTTTCACTTATGGGATAAAAATTAAGGATCTGATGTGACGACTGAAATTTATACTGATGGTGCATGTAAAGGAAATCCTGGGCCTGGTGGTTGGGGTGTATTGCTTCGCTACAAAGGACAGGAAAAAACATTACATGGTGGTGAAATACTTACTACGAACAATCGTATGGAACTCATGGCTGCTATTAAAGGTTTAGAGGCTTTAAAACGTTCTTGTACCGTCGATTTATATACTGATTCTCAATATTTAAGAAAAGGAATGAAAGAGTGGTTGTCTAACTGGAAGTTAAATGGCTGGCGTAATGCAAAAAAAGAACCCGTCAAGAATGCTGATCTTTGGAAATTATTAGATGAACTGGCTTCACGACATCAAATAAACTGGCATTGGGTCAAAGGCCATTCGGGCCATATTGAAAATGATTTGGTCGATGCTTTGGCAAACCGAGCTATAGAAGAATTAAGTGAGTAAAGTATGCGTCAGGTTATTTTAGATACAGAAACTACAGGTATAGGGCATGAGCAAGGGCATCGAATTATTGAAATTGGTTGTGTGGAGTTGATTGATAGAAAATTAACAGGGAAACATTTCCATGTATACCTAAATCCTCAACGTAAAGTCGACGAAGGTGCATTTCGTGTACACGGAATTAGTGATGAGTTTTTGCAAGACAAGCCATTGTTTGAAGAAAAAGTTTCTGAATTTTTGCAGTTTGTTGGTGGTGCGGAATTAATTATCCACAATGCTCCTTTTGATATGGGCTTCTTGAATGCGGAACTGAAGCATATTAAATGGAAGAAAAAACTTGAAGAGTATTGCGATGTTTTTGATACCTTGGTTGTAGCAAGAGAAAAATATCCAGGCCAGCGTAATAGTTTGGATGCTTTATGTAAGCGTTATGGAATAGATCATTTTAATCGCAAACTTCATGGAGCGTTACTTGATGCTGAGATTTTGGCTTTCGTCTATTTAGCTATGACTGGTGGTCAGAGCAGCTTATTTGTAGAAGCAGAAGAAACATTAAGTCAAGCAAAGATAAAAAATCAAGAAATCACAGCACTTTATTTAGCAAATCCATCAGTTATAACAGCAGATAATGATGAGTTACAGTCGCATCATTCTTTTGTAGAATTTCTTAGTAGCAAATCAGGAATTAATCATTGGGAAGAAAACCCAGTAGAAACGGATTAGAAGCTGTTTATATATAGCGCCGCCCACTTAGCTTTATACTTTGTTGCAAGTTCATTTAAGTTCGGCATGTACCTATGTACACACCCTCACCTAAATGAACTTGCGCCTCGTCTAAAACTAAGTGGGTGACGTTATAGTCTAATTTGCTTATGAGTCTGTTAATTACTTTTTGGAAACAAATATTTTAAGGCAAAATCTGTACCAATACATTCGCCCAGAGATCTTCCCCACACCGAGAGACTATTATCATTTATTTGATCAGGAATTGAAGCGTAGAGTTTTTGTTGACATTTATCAAAACTTTCAGGAATTACTGCGACACACTGGTCGTAGGTCATTTTGATGTCATCAAGCTGTTTTTTAAGCTGCGGGTCATTCTGAAAATCCTTACAAATAAGATCAGGCAATGATTGTTTAATTGATTTTAGCCAATCGTCTTTACTGAGAGTCGTGTCATTAGGAATAGCTGTGGTGGTTTTAGGAGGATCCTCTGCACTTGCCGTTGAAAATATAAGCGAAGTACCACAAAGAATAGAAGTAAACATAAGCAAATATTTAAACATAATTGTTCCTTTTTTTTATATCACTAATTTAAATAGTAGAACAATAATCATTATTATGGTTAAAAATTACTTGTATAGATCAAAAATTAAACTAATATTAAAGTAAATATGGATTTATATTGAGGATTATTATGGAAAAACAAAGTTCTTTTTTGTCATTATTTGCTGGCTTCTTGTCTTTTTTAGTATTTGCTTTTCCATTCTGCTCTTTTGCAGGAGAGAATACATTTATTTTCAATCCCAACACTCTATCCTGGAAAGCGATTAATTCACATGGAAAAATTGTACGTACTGGAAAAGGATCTGCGGGCAGAAAATATTGTCCAGATATACATCGAGGTTGTAAAACACCTACTGGAGTCTTTCGAATATGGAGTAAGGGTGGTTCTGGCTGTGTATCCAGTCGTTATCCGGTGGGGCGTGGTGGCGCACCTATGCCTTATTGTATGTTTTTTACTAAAAACTATGCAATACATGGATCATATGAAGTACCCAATTATAACGCCAGTCATGGTTGTGTACGTTTGAGGCCCGGTGATGCCAAGTGGTTAAGTCATAATTTTAAACATGTTCCCTATCATTCATCATCTTCCATACTAAATGAGGAACCGCAACCACAAGTAGTTTTAGCATTGGGGTTACGAATAACAAATTGCTCTCCTTGGATACCTTGAATGTAATCAATCTCAGCATCATGTAAGTATTGATAGCTCATTGAATCAATAAGAAGTTTAACAGAAGAGACTCCATCAGAGCATTGTTGCACAATTACAGCGTCATCTTCATTGATTTCTTCATCAAAACTAAATCCATACTGAAATCCTGAGCAACCACCACCTGTGATAGATACGCGTAAATTTAAATTAAAATTATTTTCTTCTTTTATTAACTCGGCTACTTTATCTGCTGCACTAACAGAAAAGTAGATGTCACTTGTTGTTGGGGATATATCAATAGCGGCCATTTTAACTCCAGTTGTATCATACAATTATAACGTAAATAAAACCGCACACCAACTCAATACGCTAAATGTTCCTAAATTTGTAGTATTTTTTAACGCTATTAGAAAAGTGCATTACATTCTTATCTAATAATCTGTTCAATGACAGCACCGCCAAGGCATTGATTTTTATCATAAAAAACTACATATTGTCCCGGTGTTACTGCTCTTTGAGGGCTTGAAAACAGTACATAATGTTGATTTTTATCCTGAGGAGAAATCATGCAGCCTTGTTCTGCTTGTCTGTATCGAGTTTTAGCATAACAGGTGAGTGGTAAACTATTCTGATATTCAGCTAACCAATGAATAGGGCCGCAAATCAAACCTTGTGCATACAGCATTGGATGTTGGCTACCTTGAGCTACATACAGCGTATTGGTCGCGACTTCTTTATCTACTACATACCAAGGATCATCAGTTGAATTTTGCAATCCACCAATACCTAGTCCTTGCCGTTGACCTAAAGTATAAAACATTAATCCATCATGCTTACCTAACAGAATACCCTCTGTACTTTTGATGTCACCAGGACGGGCTAGAATGAATTCTTTTAAAAATGAATTAAAGCGTTTCTCGCCAATAAAACAAATACCTGTAGAGTCCTTTTTAGCATGCGTGGCCAAACCTAATTTTTTAGCGAGTTCTCTAATTTCCGGTTTTGTATATTCCCCTATTGGAAACAAGGCTTTCCCCAACGCTTTTGGATCTACCGCATGGAGAAAATAAGTTTGATCTTTGTCTCTGTCTTTTGCTTTGTATAAAAACCCAACATCTCCTATGATTTTATTTTTGGCATAATGTCCGGTTGCGATATAGTCAGCTCCAAGCGTCAAAGCATGGTTTAAGAAAGCATTAAATTTAATTTCTTTATTGCATAATACATCAGGGTTAGGAGTTCTTCCTTCTTCATACTCACTTAAAAAATGAGTAAAGACTTTTTGCCAATATTCTTCAGAAAAATTTACTGTATGGAGAGGAATTTGTAATTGATTGCATACCGCTTGAGCATCAGCTAGATCTTGAGCCGCGGGACAAAACTCATTAGTATCATCTTGCTCCCAGTTCTTCATGAACAAACCTTCGACCTGGTAGCCAGCTTCTTTTAATAACCAGGCAGCAACTGAGGAATCCACACCGCCAGACATTCCAACTATAACTTTAGCTTTCATAAAATTGAGATACCACTTAATATTAATGCAACAAATTAGAGAGTATTCAAAAAAATTTGTCATTCCCGTGAAGGTGGGAATCCATTTTCAATGTAACACGGTGTTATAATGTGCATGAATCTCCGCCTTAGTAGAGATGACATATTTTAAATGAATATTCTCAAAAATATAACCCTTTAGGATACGACAATAATGCAGTACTTACAAGAAATGATAAAACAAGGCTTACAAACAAAAATAATAACACTTAATGAACGGTTACCTTTTTTTATAATTAGCCCCTGCCAGTTACAAGTGAATTATCAGGTTGAAGCTAAAGATGATTTTTACTTGCTTGATTTACATGCTAAGGGGGAGCTACATATTCAATGTCAGCGTTGTCTGGATGAATTTAATTTTCCATATAACAACAGTACAGAGGTTGCTATATGTCGTAGCGATGAGAGGGCAGAACAGGTACAGGAACTGTATGAATGTATTGTTTCTGAAAATTTGCAATTAAGTATTGAAGAGATACTTATTGATGAATTACACCTTTATGTGCCACAATTTCACCCCAATACTAATGATTGTAACAGTGAAATCAACCAAATTTTAGTGGGATAAAGTGAATTTTATTGAAATTTTATCTAATTAACACTAAAATTCCTGCTTTATGAATGCAAATTGTTTAGGAGTAATACAATGGCAGTACAACAAAATAAGAAATCGCGCTCACGTCGTGACATGCGTCGTTCACATGATGCGTTGACCAAACCAACACTTTCTGTTGATGCAACTACAGGTGAAACGCATCTTCGTCATCATATGACTCCAGATGGCTACTATCGAGGTAGAAAAATTATTGAAACTGATACCGTTTACGAACAAGAGTAATTTTCTTGAAAAATATCACCATTGCAATTGATGCGATGGGTGGGGATCATGGTTTAAGTGTTGTGATTCCTGCCTGTGTGCGTGCAGCAAAAAATAATCCTGATTTGAAACTCATACTTGTTGGAGTTCACGACAGAATTCATGAGTCCCTAAAAAAACAAGGTGTGTTGTCATCAAATCAATTTTCTATAGTTCATGCATCCGAAGTGGTTGCTATGGATGAATTGCCTTCACACGCTTTGCGGAATAAAAAAGATTCATCGATGCGTGTAGCTATTAATCTGGTGAAAGACGGTATGGCGCAAGCTTGTGTTAGTGCTGGAAACACTGGTGCTCTAATGGCTACTGCGCGTTATGTTTTAAAGACTTTACCAGGTATTGACCGACCTGCAATTGTTTCTGAATTACCAACTATAAAGGGTAGAACCTGGGTTATTGATTTAGGAGCGAATGTTGATTCCTGTGCAGAACATTTATTTCAATTTGCAGTCATGGGATCTGCCCTTGTACAAGCTGTTGCCAATAAACCTAAACCTAAAATCGCCTTATTAAATATTGGTGTTGAAGAAATGAAAGGAAATGATCAGGTCAAACGAACTGCTCATATGCTTGCGGAATGTTCAGTAATGAACTACGTGGGATATGTTGAAGGAGATCATTTTTATTCTGGTGATGTAGATTTGGTGGTTTGTGATGGTTTTGTAGGTAATGTTGCTTTAAAAGCAAGTGAAGGTCTTGCAAAACTCTTTTTAAGTTTACTTTTGGAATCATTCAGTAAAAATTGGTACACCAAACTTGCTGCTTTGATAGCACGTCCAGCATTAAAGCATCTTAAGAGACGCTTTGACCCTTCTCGCTATAATGGCGCCAGTATGTTGGGTTTAAATGGAATTGTAGTCAAAAGTCATGGCGGTGCTAATGAACTAGGGTTTCAACATGCCATAGAACAAGCTGTTCTTGAAGTTAAAAATAACGTGATTGATTTAGTGCGGGTTCAAATAAACGATTTTATAAATCAAGGGCTGTTGTTATGATAAATGCTGTAATTAGTGGTACCGGAAGCTATATTCCTGAAAAACAATTAACTAATCTTGAGCTGGAGTCGATGTTGGATACCAGTCATGAGTGGATAGTGAGCAGAACGGGAATTAGTAGCCGCAGCATTGCCCAACCTCATGAAAGCACATCATACATGGCTTCTAAAGCTGCAGAGCAGGCGTTGAGTGCATCTGGCCTGGATGCTGATGAAATTGATTTAATATTGGTTGCAACGTGTACACCGGATCACTTTTTCCCCGGTGTTGCTTGTTACGTACAGCATGCTTTAAAAATTAAAAAACCCATACCAGCGTTTGATGTTGGTGCTGCATGTAGCGGCTTTGTTTATGTAATGGATATAGCAAAGCAATACATAGCTACAGGTTCAGCGAAGCATATATTAGTTATAGGTAGTGAAAGTATGTCCAGAGCTGTGGATTGGACTGACCGTACAACCTGTGTTTTATTTGGTGATGGGGCTGGAGCTGTGGTTTTAAGTGCCAGTGAAAGGCAAGGCATTATGGGTAGTGTATTGCATGCCTCTTATGATGCTGAAAAGTTATTGAACCTTAGTAATGCAACATTTGAAAATCAACGTGCGACGATTAGTATGCGTGGTAATGAGGTTTTTAAAATTGCTGTCAAGATTATGGGCGATGTTGTTGATGAGGTTTTAACTGCCAGTCAAT
The DNA here is from genome assembly GCA_016191305.1 of Legionella longbeachae. Classification (GTDB taxonomy): domain Bacteria; phylum Pseudomonadota; class Gammaproteobacteria; order Legionellales; family Legionellaceae; genus Legionella; species Legionella longbeachae_A. The sequence goes on from JACPOX010000220.1 coordinate 10,329, forward strand.
TGAAAAAATCTGATATTCAATGGTTAATCCCTCATCAAGCAAATATGCGTATTATTCAAGCTATAGCTAAAAAGCTCGATCTTCCTATGTCACAAGTGATTGTTACTATTGGTAGTCAGGGTAATACATCCGCTGCTTCTATTCCCTTAGCTCTAGATCATTCTATTCGAACCAATCAGATTACAAGAGATGAGTTGTTATTGATTGAGTCATTTGGAGGTGGAATGACTTGGGGAGCTATGATTATTCGTTATTAATAATTAATTTGAGGTATTTATTCGTATTTGTCCTGAAGTTTTGCGCTGAATCCGCTGACACACAGGATGAGTAGTTGTCGTTTGTGTTGTTTTTTGTATTGAAGTTTTAGTTCGGAGCTATTTTTATGGTGAGCACAGCATTTGTATTTCCTGGGCAAGGATCGCAATCGGTGGGTATGTTGGCAGATTTTGAGCTGCAATATCCTGTTATTGTAAAAACTTTTGCAGAAGCATCTGAAGCTGTAGGTTATGATTTGTGGAAACTGGTACAACATGGACCCGAAGATAAATTAAATCAAACAGAACACACTCAAGTTGCTATGCTTACAGCAGATGTAGCTGTATATAGATTGCTGGAACAGCATGATATTGTTAAGCCTAAGTTTATGGCAGGCCATAGCTTAGGGGAATATGCAGCATTAGTTAGCGCGGGTGTATTGTCTTTATTTGATGCAGCATGTTTGGTTGCCTATAGAGGGCAAGTAATGCAAAATGCCGTACCTTTAGGTTTAGGTGCAATGGCTGCAATAGTTGGTTTGACTGATGAGCAGGTTAATGATTTGTGTGAACAAGCTAGCCAACCAAATGAACTTGTTACACCAGCTAATTATAATGCAATTGGACAAGTTGTTGTTGCAGGACACACTCCTGCTGTTACAAGGATCATAGGTTTGGCTGAAGAGGCTGGTGCACGGCTTGCTAAAGTTATTCCTGTTAGTGTTCCTTGTCATTGTCCCTTACTTTTTGAAGCAGCTGAATCCTATGCTGAATACTTAAATAAGATTGAATTCAAAAACACCAAAATAAATGTGGTGAGTAATGTGGACCTAAGTATTTATCATTCAGCACAGCATATACGAGAAAAATTAAAAGAGCAGTTATATAGTCCTGTGCGATGGGTTGAAACCATTCAACTCTTTAAAAATAATGGAGTAGAACTTATTTTGGAGTGTGGTCCAGGAAAAGTGCTTAGTGGATTAATTAAAAGAATTGACAGAAGTTTAAATACTATTAGTGTTTACGATACTATTAGTTTGGAACAGGTTGAAGAACAGTTTTGTGTTGCTAGTAGCTTGTAGGCCAAGGCCATTGTAAGAGTAGGTTGGGCTCCTGGCCCAACCAAGAATTATACTTTAGGCTGGTGTTCATGTTGGGCCATGGGCTCAACCTACATTGGCGCCACGGTTCCTTAACTGAATGATAATCGGGCCCGGAGCCTAATCTGTGAGAAGATAATTTTCAACTTAGAGGAAATTACATGATAAGTTTAGAAGGGAAAATTGCCTTAGTTACAGGGGCAAGCCGAGGAATAGGCCAGGCTATTGCCCTTAGATTGGCACGTCAGGGTGCTTTTGTTTTTGGTACAGCAACTACTGATCAAGGTGCTCAATCAATTAATGCCTATTTTGAAAAAGAAAAATTACCAGGCAAAGGGCTTATGCTTGACGTAACTAAGTCAGATCAAATAGAACAGGTTATGGGACTATTAGCCCAAGAGAATCAGTCTCCTTCAATATTAGTGAATAATGCCGGAATTACATCGGATAATTTATTACTGCGTATGGATGATGATGAATGGTATAAAGTTATAGAAACAAATTTGAACTCTATATACAAAATGTCTAAAATTTGCATTAAATCTATGTTTAGAGCACGGTGGGGACGGATTATTTCCATTGGATCTGTGGTGGGTTCAAGTGGAAATTCGGGCCAGGTAAATTATACTGCAGCAAAGGCTGGTATCGTTGGTTTTAGTAAGTCTTTAGCGCAGGAAATTGGAAGCAGAGGGATTACTGTTAACGTGGTTGCACCGGGTTTTATTGATACTGATATGACTGCTTCCTTACCCGATATGGTAAAGGAGGAAATGCTGAAAAGAATTCCTATGCGAAAGCTGGGACAACCTGAAGATATAGCTGATGCTGTTGCTTTTTTAGCATCAGAGAGTGCTAAATATATCACAGGTGAAACAATTCATGTCAACGGCGGCATGTATATGAATTAAATGCACTTGCGTTATCTGAATAAATGAATAAACTAAGTTACCTAGTGTTTTTTAATATTTCTATCAACCGAAAGAGGAAAATCTAGTTATGAGTACAGTTGAAGATCGTGTTCGCAAAATTGTTGTTGAACAATTAGGCGTAAAAGAAGAAGAGCTAAAGAATGATGCATCATTTGTTGATGATTTAGGTGCTGATTCTTTAGATACTGTGGAATTGGTTATGGCTCTTGAAGAAGAATTTGAAACAGAAATTCCTGATGAAAAAGCTGAAAAAATTACCACGATTCAAGAAGCGATTGATTATATTGAATCTAATTTAAATAAAGAAGAAGCATAATCTTTTTGCTTTTGTCTCTTCTCTCGCGCGCTCGGTGTGTGGGAGATGGGAATTGTATTTCGAGGAGCTTTCATTGAACAAGCGGCGTGTTGTAGTGACCGGTATGGGTATGATAACCCCTGTCGGACTTAATGTAAAAGATACTTGGCAAAATATATTGGCTGGTGTTAGTGGTGTAGTTTTGGCAGATGAATTTGATGCTAGCGAATACAGTACACGAATTTGGGCTAAGGTTAAGAATTTTAATATTGAGAACTATGTTCCGCTGAAAGATGCTCGTAAAATGGATGTATTTACTCAGTATGGTATTGCTGCCGCTGATGAGGCGGTGATCGATTCGGGTTTGACGATTGATGAAAAATTATCAAACCGTATTGGTGTGGCTGTTGGTGCGGGTATTGGAGGCATCCAGACAATTACCAATAATCAGGACAAACTTGTAGCAGGTGGTCCACGTAAAGTTTCTCCTTTTTTTATTCCGGCAGGAATTATTAATATGGTTGCCGGACAGATTTCAATCAGACATAAACTTAAAGGGCCTAATATTTCTGTGGTGACCGCATGTACTACTGGCACACATAATATTTGTCTTGCTGGTCGAATAATCGCATATGGTGATGCGGATGTTATGGTGTGTGGTGGCGCTGAAATGACTTTAACACCTCTATGTCTGGCAGGTTTTTCTGCTGTGCGATCTTTATCCAAACGTAATGATGAGCCTGAGAAAGCTTCACGCCCTTTCGATAAAGATCGAGATGGTTTTGTTATGGGTGAAGGTGCTGGTGTCCTTATACTGGAAGAGTATGAGCATGCAAAAGCCCGTGGTGCAAAAATTTATGCAGAACTTGTGGGTTTTGGTATGTCTGGAGATGCTTATCATATAACTGCACCTGATGAGGATGCAGATGGAGCAGCTCGTGCAATGGAAGCAGCAATACATGACGCAGGGATTGATGCAGAGCAAATTGATTATATTAATGCGCATGGCACATCTACAATTCTTAATGATTTAAATGAAACAAAAGCAATTAAACGAGTGTTTCAAAAACACGCTTATGAGCTGGCTGTAAGTTCTACTAAATCAATGACAGGTCATTTGTTAGGGGCTGCAGGTGCTGTAGAAGCAATATTTAGTATTTTGGCGATGAGAGATCAAATTGCACCTCCGACCATTAATTTGGATAATCCCGGTGAAGAATGTGATTTGAATTATGTGCCTAATAAACCTCAAAAAAGAGCTATTAATTATGTTCTGAGTAATTCACTTGGTTTTGGTGGAACAAATGGTAGCTTATTATTCAAGCGGATTTAAATGATATTTCGAAGACATAAAAAATGGGTGTTTTACGTTGTTGCACTGTTTTTTATGTCTTTTTTGTTTGTGTCTTTGATTGCATACAAACAGCTGACAGCACCCATTATTCCAAAACAAGGCTCTGCAATTGTTATTCGTCTTGATCGAGCTGCATCAGCATCTCAATTTGTCCAAACCTTAAAAAATAAAAATTTAATTCGTTCGAGTAAGCCACTTCTTATAATCATTCGTCTCAGTGGTTTATCGTCACAGCTTAAAGCAGGAATATATCAATTAAATCCAGGAGAAACTGCAATACAACTGCTGCATCGAGTTGTAGCAGGAGATGTGTTAACGCAAAATTTTACTATTATTGCAGGTACAACACAGCAGAAAGTAACCCAGGGTTTGATGGCGGCAGAATATTTAAATTATCATCCTGAAGATTGGAATGTCATTCGCGGTAATCATACTAATGCAGAAGGCTTATTACTTGCAGATACTTATCAATATCTTGGTGGAAGCAGCAGTAAAAGTATATTAAAGCAAGCACATCAAAACTTAATTAATTATTTAAATATGAGCTGGGCTAATAGAGGGTCTAATTTACCTTATAAAGATCCTTATGAATTACTTATAGCGGCCTCAATTATTGAAAAAGAAACGGCTGTTGCACAGGAGCGGCAATTGATTTCAGGTGTTATGGTGAACCGTTTAAATAAAAAAATGCCTTTGCAAATGGACCCAACTATAATTTATGGTTTAGGAACGGCCTATACAGGAAAATTAACCCATAATGACATGCAAATTGATACACCTTATAACTCATATCGCTACAGAGGCTTGCCTCCTACGCCTATTGCTATGGTAAGTAAAGAAGCTTTGGATGCTGCGGCTCATCCACAACTCTCTAATTATTTATATTTTGTTGCTAAGGGAGATGGAACACATCAGTTTTCTGAAACTTATCAGCAGCAAAAACAAGCGATCCATCAATATCAACACAAGGGGATTTAATGTCATCCTTAATTGGGAAGCTAATCGTTATTGAGGGATTAGAAGGTGCCGGAAAGTCTACGGCAGTAAATACTGTTGAAGAGTCGTTGAATAAAAAAGGAATTAAAAGTATAAGTACACGCGAACCTGGGGGTACAGCGATTGGCGATATTTTGCGTAATATAATTAAAAGTTATGATTATCGGGATGTTTTAGATGATCGTAGTGAATTATTATTGCTTTATACCGCAAGAATACAACTCCTGGAGCAAGTCATTTTACCTGCCTTACAAAAAGGCGTATGGGTTATTGCTGATCGATTTGAGCTGTCAACAATGGCCTATCAAGGTGGAGGTCGAGGATTAGATCAAGAGATTATTGACCATTTATCTCACTTTGCCTTGAAGGGATTTAAGCCAGATCTCACTTTATATTTGGATATTAGCCCTGATGAAGGGATGAAGAGAGCAAAGTCTAGAGGCGCGCTTGATAGAATTGAGCAGCAATCGATTGATTTTTTTCATCGTGTCCATGAATGTTATATTCGTCATATCGAAATGAATTCTAATGTAATGCTTATCGATGCTAGTCTTCCACTACCGGAAGTGCAATTGGCAATCCAAAAGGCAATAAATGAATTTATCGAGAGCCATACAAATGAGTCATAATAATTATTCTTCAGATACTTCTCTTAGTTTAAGCTCAGAAGATGAGGTACAAGAGAAAAAATATCAAACTCAATGGGATTTTATGCAAATGGCCTGGGTAAATGGACGTATACCTCAAGCGATGTTATTTGTTGGCTCATTGGATAGGGCTCTTATTGATTTTATTAACCGATTGAACCGGCTGATTTTTTGTAAAAAACAACTACCAAATCCTTGTCTGGAATGTATTGATTGTCAAATGCTTGTTCGAGGTGAACATCCAGATGTGCAATGGGTTAAACCTGAAAAAAAAGGTGGGCCAATTAAAATTGACCAAATTAGAGAATTACAAAATTACTCTTATTTAACTCCCCAACGTGCAAAATATCGCCTGATTATGATTGAGGCCGCGGATAGAATGAATATCGCCGCAGCAAATTCATTATTAAAAATTCTGGAGGAGCCAGCACCACACACCTTGTTTTTACTTATCGCACAGCAATTAAGTACGGTATTGCCTACAATATTAAGCCGCTGCCAAGTAATTCGTTTTGAATCATATAGTAATATACTTGACATAAATTTTTTAAAATTGGCTGAACATTATCCACAAGAATCAGAACAAGCAATGATTATTAAGCAAGCAGAACTCATTTTAGATGGGTTAATTGCTGTGATAAAAAAAAAAGAGCATCCTTGTGTCGTCGCAGCTCACTGGAATCAGTTTGAACTTGGTATCTTATTGTGGTTTTTGTATTTGGTCTTCTCACAAATACAAAAAATGCAAATTCAAGCATGTGAACCCATTGGTCCTGCGATTCATCAATTAATAGACTTGGCATCTTTATTAAACCCTATTATGATTTTTGATCAAATTGACAAAATAAACACATTGCAACGAAAATTAAACCATAATATGAATGTAAATCAAATTTTGGTTCTGGAAGATTTATTGTTATCTATTAATGATAACGAGAGTATTTGACTCATAATTTAATATAGGTAGGGAGACTAAAGATGGAGAAAATGCAAAAGATTCGTTGCTCCTTTGCTAATGAGACTGCTTTATATTCCGCTTATATGCCTTTTGTCATTGGTGGCGGAATATTTATCCGTAATCATCATGTAGATGAAATCGGTGAACAAGTTAGTTTATCAATAAAATTAATGGATGAAGAGGAACCTTATGAGGTAATGGGAAAAGTCATTTGGATTACCCCTAAAGGAGCACAAGGAAATAAAGTGCCTGGCATCGGAGCACAGTTTATTGGCGAGAACAGCCGGAATTTGTGTAATAAAATAGAGACCTATTTAGCAGGCATGATAAAATCAAATAAGTTAACAGATACTATGTAATGAGGTCACCATCTATGTTAGTTGATTCCCACTGTCATTTGAATTTTCTTGATTTAACTGATTTTAATCATGATATGGCTAATGTTTTATCGCAAGCTAAGGCCAATGACGTCCAACATTTTTTATGTGTTTGTGTTGAGCTAAATGACTATCCCCAATTAGAGAAGTTAGCTGCTGATTTTCCAGACATTAGTATTTCTGTTGGCGTACATCCGAATAGTGAAATGGAAATT
>JACPOX010000221.1 GCA_016191305.1 Legionella longbeachae
TCACATGCAATAAGAAGTGCTGTAATTCCCTGATTTGTCATTTGATTCACATCGATATCTTCTTGTTTCAATAAGTCACAAACCCTGTCAAACTGCCCAGTTTGACAGGCAAGATGGAATACTCCATTGCCTCTAGAATCATATTTTTTTATCAGTTGTGGGGTGATTGGATATTTTTTATCAAATTTATCTAAGGCATCTTTAAGTAATTCCTGTTGACTGGATTTTGTGAGTAACATAGTGTTAAAAACAGTATGAGGATGGCCCTCACAAAAAAAAGAACGAAAAATAATCAGGAGAAAATAATACTCACAAAGCCTGAACTACAGATGTTTATATTTAGGTGATTGGTTAATTATTATGCAATAGATTAATTACTGATATACATTACGTTTTATCCCTTTGAACGGATACGATATAGCGTCTCCACTTAGTTTTATACTTTCTTGCTTCGTCTAAAACAATTGGAAGACGCAATTTTATTTTTGCTTTACATAACTTCCTGGTGCAGATGGAAGTGATAAATCAATTTTCGGTGGTGAAACAAGTCGGCGAGAACTATTGGCTACTAACCAATCATGCCATGCAAGCCACCAGGAACCATTTCTTTTTCTTGCTTTACTCATCCATTTCTTCGATCCCAGATAAGGCATATCTTGGTTGTGTTCATGTATAAGATAATAGCGTTTAGGATGATTAGGTTCACTAACAATTCCTGCATTGTGACCACCACTGGTTAACACAAAAGTAATATCAGAATGCATCATAACGTGTATTTTGTATACGGAGCGCCATGGAGCAATATGATCATTTTCAGTAGCCACTGCAAAAATGGGCAAATGAACATTTCCTGGAGAAACAACTTCATCCTCTACACGAAAAAGCCCCTCAGCAAACTCATTATTGAGAAACAGCTTTTCAAGATATTCAGTATGCATTTTGTAAGGCATTCGAGTTGCATCAGCATTCCATGCAAGTAGGTCAATCATACCTCTTTCTGTGCCTTTCATATAATCATCAATCATTTTGGACCAAATCAGATCGTAAGATCGAAGCATTTGAAAAGAACCTGCCATTTGTTTCGGATCAAGGTAGCCTTTTTCCCACATCATATTTTTGAGAAATGAAATCTCACTTTCGGTAATAAACAACATAAGCTCTCCTGCTTGTGTAAAATCCCCTTGGGCAGCTAGAAGAGAAAGACTCTTGAGACGCTTATCTTTAGCTTGTGCCATTGCAGCAGCCACTATCATTGCTAATGTTCCACCTAGACAATATCCCATTAAATGAATTTTTTTCCGGGGTATTATGTTGCTTACAGCATCGATTGCTGCCATTGCACCTTGTCGATAATAATCATCCATTCCTAAGTCACGATCATTCTCATCTGGATTACGCCATGAGATCATAAAAACCGTATGACCTTGCTCTACAAGCCACTTAACCAAAGAATTTTCGGGGGACAAATCAAGAATATAATATTTCATAATCCATGCAGGAATTATCAGTATTGGTTCTTGATAAACAGTTTTAGTTTGTGGTTCATATTGTAATAATTCAATCAGGTGATTACTAAACACCACTTTTCCTGGTGTAATTGCAACATTTTTACCGGGTTTGAATTTTTCCGCACCAGGAGGAGGTTTACCAGCTAACCTATTCAGCATATGCTCCACTGCAAGTTGAGAACCTTGAATCAGATTTAGCCCAGAAGAACGAACTGTTTCATTAAAAAGATCAGGATTAGTCATCACAAAATTCGAGGGAGATAAAGCATCAAGTAACTGACGTACACAAAAAGTAACTGTACGCTCAGAACGTTTGGATAATCCCGGAACTTTTGTCGTTGCATGGCGCCACCAGTCTTCAGCATGAAGAAATACTTCAGCATAAAAACGCCAAGGCATCAATTGCCAATCCTCTTTGTGAAAACGAACGTCGTTACCATGTGCTGGCTGTTTATCACACAACAGATGAGAAGAAAACTCATTGGAGTGCATCATTGGATAAAAAGCTAATGCCAATAAATGTCCTGGTGATTGGGCCAATTGCAAAAACCAAGCACAGTGGGCAGTTCCTATGACAGCAGGACTCATTCCCATGGTTATCTTACCGAGATTTGCTTGAAAGACTTTATTAATATAATAAAAAAAATGATCCAACTGATCCATATCCATTGAGTAATCGGGATTATTAACTAATATATTTGATAAATCAGGTTGTTTTTTTGCTCTCTTTCTAATCGAAGTATTTTTTTTTATCGATCCTGTCATGATCTATATCCTTTAGTTCCAGCCAATAGTGGGTTGTAGACTTTTTTTAGACTTTTACTGATATAAAATTATAGTATAATTTTCAGGATGTTTCGTAATTTAAAAGGCCCTATGTAGCGGCAATTTAGAAATGTCCCCTTTGGGCAAAATAGAAATGTCCCCTTTTGGTCTCGCTGATTCTAGTCTTTTAAGAAGACAACTATCATCGAGGACGAAAAATGGCCTTAAAGGGGTTATTAACGATGAGTACAA
>JACPOX010000093.1 GCA_016191305.1 Legionella longbeachae
CTAGCAATACTCAACAAAGTGATAAAAAAGATGAGCCTTCTAAAAACAAAAGTCATCTCGGTTTTACACCATTGAAAAACAATAAAGCATTAAATACAAACAACGAGACTCCAGACATCAATGACATATTGGATGATCAAAGTACTCATCCATCTAAGTTAAGTAAGAAAAAGAGAAACAAAGATTCAAGTACATCTGAGATAAAGGATTATAATAAAAAGAATGATTTCTCAAATAGTCATTTCCCAGCGGCCTCTTCCAATAATACTGTAGCTCATACTTCAGCTAAACAAACTAATAAACAAATTGACTTGGAACGCATTGTAAAGGATATCAAAGCAAATCTAGATAAACGTAGAGGTTTTTTTGACTTATCTCCTGACGATAAAATGAAGAAGATTCAAGACGCCTATGACCAATTAAAAAAGGATGAGAAAGGCATGCAGCTTTTAAATAAAGGAAATTTCAAAGAAATTAAAAAGGCAGATAACAAGGCCATAAAAGATTTTCTTGACGCGTTAAAAGACAGCCGTAGTTTATTTCATCTTGGAAAAGTACAAAGCTATCAAGAATTTAAAAGTATAATCGAGTCTATGAATGGACTTGAAAAAATAGTAAATCAAATAACAACTCGTCTAGCTGATAAACGTGCCAGTTTTTTTAACAATAGTGCAGCAGTTAAAGCAGCAAACATTTCCACGGCCTTTTATAAATTAAATGAAAGCCATGTTAGTGAATTATATGAAGCACTTAAAGATATTACAAAAATTCCAGAAAATACCTCACAACAAGTTAAAAACTTTATTAATGCATTAAACGAAAGCAGAAGTTTACTTAACCTAGGCGACGTAAAAAGTTTTCAAGAATTTAAATTTAAAATGAATGCATTAAAAACTTATGTTAAAGATGCAGATGAAAGTAATGAATTAACACCTACTAAAAAATAAAATTAAAACAATGAATGCATAACCGTGTTGACCACTAAGGGAGTAGGTGTGTAAATTTCATCTTTGCGAGTCTTAACGAAGCAATCCAGATCGATGCTTCGTTAGAAATCTATACTAGAGTGCTTCACTTCGTTCGCAATGACGACAGGTTTTTTATTTAATTCAAAAAATTTACATACTCCTTGGACGCTTCCAGTAGTTTTGCTATTTCGTGTCCAGAATCAAGCATTATGAACAAGCATCAGGTTTTTTTATATTCATTCGGTGATAAAGTATCACTAAAAGGAACCGTTTTTAAACCAAAAAAAGATTGAGAAGAAACACTTAATCCTAAATTCTTTTTTTGTGATTCTGAAAGCTCAGTAAGTAATTGATTGGATAAAACTTGCATTTGAGCAGCAGCCTCACCTAGCTCCTGTGAAGAGCAATTTTCTTTGCTAAGCTCATACCAGATGTATTGAGTTTCCATTGCATTATAAGCTTGCGGTTTCTTCAGAAAATCCTTATTAATGGGATGTTGTGGACTAGTTTTTAACCAGTGTAAAAAACTATCTCTATCTGTCACATAACTACAAGCTGGAACATTATACCAGTGGTCATCTCTTTTATATTGTTTCACCAGTAAAATAGGCTTTTCCACTTCATTATAGGCAATAAGTTCATCATTAATCTCTGATTTATTCCTACTAATTAACGCCTGTTGCACTTGTTGTAGTTTCAAGTCCAAATCTTTATATTGATTGTATAAGGTGTTTAACTGATCTAATATTTGTTTAAGCTGTGAAGATATAGGCTCTTTCAAAGATTTAAATTCATTAATCAATGCTTCAATTTGTTTTAATTCTAATGGACTTAACAAAGAATGTACCTTCTGTGACTCTTTGCTTTGTAAATCAGGCACTTCCAAATCCTCATGTACGACTACAACATCAGTTAACTCCCCAAATCGCTGAAAACCATCGAAATCAACATCATTTATCGATACATCTGAATTAGCAGGGGGATTACTATTTGAATTAATTCGATCCAAAAAAGCGCCAACATATTCAAAAATAGATTCAGCTTGGAATCGCTGAGAATTCATCACCTGCCAAAAACCTTCCATTCCATTCGATAATCCATTTTTTAATCCAAGCCAAGCAAACTCAAGCATATTACTCAAAGTATGGTAAATTAAGTACAGGCCGATTAAAGCAAGAGTAATTGTCGTAAGCACCGTTACGATGGGAATAATAAAAATCGTTGTTAGTAAAAGATTCAATTCATTGGGTATGCCTTGATCCTTGAAGAAAATGGCTATTGAAATCGGCAAGCCTATGACTACTCCAACTCCAGTAAGTAGAACTATCAATGCATATACTAGATTATAGGCAAGTGCACGTAATGGTAATATTGTAAGGCCCAAAAGAGAGGCCAATAAACGTTTTAGAATATCCATGAAATCTATCATTCAGAATTAAGCCTCTGATTGTACAAATAAATCTCATTGAGGTCAAGGATAACTCTTTGAATTAAATATCATCCATGTTACTCTTCACTTTTTGTTTCAAACAAGTCGATCTTAATTGATGGAAGAAGTTGATGTCATTATTATTGGTGCTGGTGCTGCCGGCTTAATGTGTGCTATTGAAGCAAGTAAACGCCATCGCAAAGTTATTGTATTCGATCATGCTAATAAAGCGGGTAAAAAAATTTTAATGTCTGGTGGTGGTCGTTGTAATTTTACCAATTATTATATTGAACCCGAGAAATATAAATCTCATAACCCCCATTTTTTAAAATCCGCTTTAAC
>JACPOX010000182.1 GCA_016191305.1 Legionella longbeachae
ACTACTATGCTGGGGATGTTCCTGTATATGCTACTGCCAGTGTTTATGGTGGGAGTGCTAATCCATTAAAAGACAAGGATTTGGATGGAGTTATTTTTTGTGATATTCCCTGGGTGTTTTCACATCAAGCTGGGACGAGAAATTGGCCGGAGCAATTTAACAGTTACAACAGATTGTATGCATTAGGAATGGATAGTTATAGTTTGGCTACTCAATTGAATCAATTGATGTTATTTCCAGCAGATAAGTCGCAAACTGGAGAAGGAATCTTGTACCTCAAACCATCTCAACAAGTAGTGCGAGAGTTGGAGTGGGGACAATTTAAACAAGGTTTGATACATTCTTTAGGCGAGACAGCTTAATTGATAACTCAAAATAAAGGGCGTGTTGCTGAAGAAAAAGCTTTAGCTTATTTAAAAAAACAAGGGCTTGAATGTGTTACACAAAATTATAGATGTCGTTTGGGGGAAATTGATTTAATCATGTATGACAAGAATCAATTGGTTTTTATAGAGGTTCGTTCACGAGTTTCTATTCAATTTGGTGATGGTGCTGCCAGTATTACTTATGCAAAAAGACAAAAAATATTAAAAGCAGCAACTTACTATATGCTGCAACATCAAGAGCAAAACAAATTTGCTTTGCGTTTTGATGTGATCAGTATTGATGGAAAATCAGCATCTATTACCTGGATAAAAGATGCTTTTGGTGCAGATTATTAATTTGATATTGTTATTTTGCCCGAAAATTATAAGTTGCCTTGGTGTAACTGTATTTATCAAAAATAACTACAATCCAGTAATGAACAACGAACCTACTTTACTAGACGAGGACAAATCAACTGCTTTAGAAAAATTTAGTAAATAAAGTTAGTTAAGGATAAGAGCGTCTTGTGCTCACTTCCTATTTTCGACAAAATCTACAATTGCTTGCATTCAGGCTACTTTTTTCTCTCGCTTTGCGAGAGAATGGTTTATCAGTTAATCATTAAAAAGGTAAAATATGTTGCAAATGGAAGAGAGGGTAAGACATCTATTTGGCGTTAATATAGAAACTAAAATTGCTCTTGCTGATGCTTTATCTGATTCAATCGCCAAAGCAGCGCAACGGTTAGTGAATTGTTTGCTTGCTGATGGAAAGATATTACTTTGTGGCCATGGTGGCTCAAGTGCCAACTGCATGCATTTTGCCAGTGCCATGCTGAATCAATTTGAAGTGGAGCGTCCATCATTACCAGTATTTAATTTGAGTACTGATTCAACCAGCCTAAGCTCTACTGCAAATGACAATCATTATAGCCAGGTTTTTGCCCGACAAATTCATGCATTGGGGCAAGAAAATGATGTGTTACTTTTGTTAACTACGTCGGGGAATTCAGACAGTATGTTGTATGCGCTACATGCTGCAAATGAACGAGGTATGGATACGGTTGCTTTGAATGGTCGCGATGGTGGAGTTCTTGCCAATCATTTAGGACCTGAGGATATTGAATTACGTGTTGCTTCAGATAGTTCAGCGCGAATTAGAGAAATGCACTTATTCATATTGCATTGTTTTTGTGATTTAATCGATCATTCTTTATTTGGCCCAGTTTTAGGATAAATATGAGTGCAAAAATAAAATCTGTAGTTCTTCTTTTGGCCGCTGCTATATTGACTGGTTGTGTTGCTGCGGTTGTAACTAGTGCTGTTGCTGGCATGGTTTACGATCGTCGTGGTGTTATTACCATGGAAGCAGATGCGCGTATATTTCATCTAGTTCATAAAGCACTGGTAACAAACCGTCAGCTCAGTGATTCTCGAATTATTGTAAGCAGTTATAATCGTGTCGTATTGCTTGTTGGAGAAACGCCAACAACATCCGGACGTATTTTAGCTGAACAAATTGCACGCAGTACTCCAGGAGTATATCGTGTTTATAATGAGATAACAGTCGGTTATCCCATACCGCTTACAACGCGCTCTAAAGACAGTTTAATTACCAGTCAGGTTCGCAGTAGTATGCTAGCTAAGAAAGGATTGGAATCAGGTTCTATACGTATTGTCACTGAAAATAGAGTGGTTTATCTTATGGGTATCGTTACTGAACAGCAAGTTTCTCTTGCAGTTGATGTAGCTCGTCGAATTAATGGTGTAAATAAAGTCGTTAAAACTTTCCAATACATACACTAATATGTTGAAACAAGGATGTTGTACCTTATTTTTCATTTTATCTCTTTTGTGCCTGTCCGGTTGTTTTGGTAGCTTATGGACAGGTGCAAAGATCGTATATGATAGGCATGATGTTTATAAAAAATTGGATGATTATCGTTTGTTTATCGATGTGAACAACGCGATAATGGTAGATACCCTG
>JACPOX010000183.1 GCA_016191305.1 Legionella longbeachae
ATACTCTAAGACATGTACTTGCTTATCCCGATGCAAATTGTTCTTATTCTGACAATGAATTAATTGCAGCTTTAAAGGCTGTAAATATGGATGCACTTGTAGATAAATTAGATAAACATATTGGCTTTAAATCATTGGGTGAACAACAACGGATTGCCTTTGCACGTGTACTATTAAGAAAGCCTGATTGGATATTTCTGGATGAAGCTACAGCATCGTTAGATGAACATGTAGAAGAACAAGTTTATTGTCGTCTTAAGGAACTTCTACCAGACACCACAATCATTAGTATCGCACATCGATCTACGGTGCGGCGACATCATGATAAGGTTCTATTTTTTAATGTGAACGATAAGAAAGAGGTTCAAGTTAAAGAGGAATATGAATCATTAGTCAGTAGAAACTAACAATAAAGTTAATACAGTGAAATTACGGTATTTATATAGTAAAGATCATAAATTACAATCTCACTCCGTAGTTATCTAAATTTTAGGGATTATTTTTCAAATCACACTCAAAAATTGTTATTGATATTTTTCAAAGGGAAATTCAACATGTATACACGACTTAAAACGGAACTCAATGATTTTTTGCATCCTTATGGTATTAGCGGTTTTAGAATTTTTAGAGACTGGATTTTACAAGAATCAGGAATTAACCCAGAAGGGAGTATGTGTCGGTTTATATATAACGATGAGGATCTATCATTTCGTACGGATTTTCTTGAAGAAAATGACGTGCAGCATCTATTATCATGGTTTAAGCTTATTGAAAATAATAAAAATGCATCATTAGAATCTTCGTTGGTTGAAAAAAATCAAGAAAGTAATCAACAACGTATTAAAATGGCCACGCTTGATGGTCAATTGGATATTGATAGGTTTTGTTATCATAGTATAGTTAACTGGCTTGAAATACCTTTAAATGAAACCATTATATTCGAGCATTTATTGCCTGATTTTAAAGTCAAATTGATTGAAACTGCTAAAATGAATCCTGAGAAATTAATTCCTTATCAACTGGCGTCAAAAAATGATATGGAAAATATTAATCGATTGAATGAGATTGAACATAAAATGGATGAGCATTCAAGTGAAATTCGTGGTTTTACCTCTCAGTATGATGTCTTGTTTAAAATGCTCGGTATTAATGCTATCCCAGATAATCAGTTTTTTTTCATTCGAGAATCACGTATCCTTTTCAGATTAGAGTTTTCTGGATTAGAACCCAAAGAGCAAGAGATGATTAAGCTCTTGAATTATTTTAAATCGCAAGGTGATAGTTCCGCATGTTTTGATGTCATTAGGCAAGATAAAAAACATGATATTTATGAGTACGCCATTCCTATTGATGCCATTGAAGATGCTTGCCACCCACAAGGATATGAGCTTCCCAGTGGTTATGAAAGGTGGCTGTATGGCATTAGTGTTGATGGTGAAGTCTTTGTTGATAAAGTTCTTAATGAATTCAAACTAGCTAGCAAAATGCCATCAGAAAAAGAAATTGAATTAGTAAAACCAAATCAATTCGAACCAGAAATTCTATCAGGTTATGGTGAAAAAAATTCACCGACTTTATTTAATACTAATTCTGCCAAGACCATTTCTTCTCAAAAATCAGAATCATTAATGAAGTTTGGATATAACAATTAGAGATTTAGTCTCTATTTTTGTAACAGTTCAATTCCCATCCTGATTTTTCCAAAAGGGGTGCGGAGAAATGATGCGTTGTAGTAATTCAGGACCCCATTAAATTTTCAAGCAAAATTCTATGGGACCCTGAGCTATTATGGGACTCAAATCTTCATCTGTAAATTAACAAAGCTAACGCTTAATTATTACTAAATTCAATTGTTGGAGTTTTTATCGTGACTGGCTCCTTTGGTACTTACATAGATTTGGAAAATAACTGTGATGAAATTAATTTTAAAAATTAACGGAACTATTTAACTAGTAACACATTGTTCTGATATTGATAGATTTGTGATGTGGCAACTAATCATATTTTGCTCACAAATGACGGGGAGCTTATGTTACAATCGCCCTCCCAAATACAGCCCGTAATAAGAGAGAGATGATAGATGCAGATAAAACACAGAATTTATGGACTGGATACGTTAAGATCTGTCGCCATAATTTTAGTGCTTATGTATCATTATAAGGTATTTGTCAGTCGTGAGCCTACTTTTGTTTTTCTAAGTGATATTGGCTGGGCAGGCGTTGATTTATTCTTTGTATTAAGCGGTTATCTGATTGGAAATCAAATTTTTTCATCTATCGTCAATCAACGTATGTTTTCGTTAAAATCTTTTTATTACAGGCGATTGTTAAGAACATTACCTAATTACTTACTTATTTTAGGCATATATTTTTTAATCCCAGCGTTCAGAGAAAATGAATTTTTACCGCCACTTTGGAAATTTCTTACTTTTACACAAAATTTTGGTCTTAATGTTGGTACGGCCTTTTCTCATGCGTGGTCTTTATGTATTGAAGAACAATTCTATTTAATTTTTCCAGCATTAACGTTATTGATACTTCATACAAAATCATTCCGTGCAAGCTGGATAATCGCTTTAGGGGTTGTGGTAATAGGGATCGTTTTAAGAGGCGCATTATGGATTTATTATGTTCAAAATTCTGAGGGTTCTCAAGCCTACTATTCAAAAATATACTATTCATCTTTTTGCCGTTTGGATGAATTAATACTCGGTGTTTTAATTGCAGTGGTGAAAAACTTCCGCAAAGATACCTGGCTGAAGGTTATAGAGAAAGGTAATTTAATTTTATTATTTGGTGTGGGTAGCAGTATTATTACATTGTATTTGTTTTCTCAGTATCACTATAGTTTATTTATGACGGCACTGGGTTTTCCTTTATTAGCCATTAGTTTTGCTGCATTAACACTCGCGGCCCTCTGTCCTTCCTCATATTTATATAAGATTAAGATACCTGGAACAGCAAATATCGCTATTTGGTCCTATGCTATTTATTTAACCCATAAACCACTCATGGTAGTGACACACAAGGTTCTTTTGCAATGGGGAATTACTTTTCCAAGTTTATCTATATTAATTATTGCCTTTGTTAGCATTTTTAGTGGCTGGCTATTGTATACATGCGTTGAAGCACCGTTCTTAAAAGTACGAGATAAATATTTTAAAATTACCTCTATATCAATCGCAAAATTAGACGAACCACCCCATGTGGATCTAGGCAAAGCATTAACTCCACTTCTTTAAAATACCAAGACCATCATGTGCTCATCATAAAAATGGTCATCAACTTTTAAAGACCGTGGTTCAGTGCCATAAATTTTGAAACCATTTTTTTCATACAACTTCACAGCTGTTTGATTCGTTGTAACAACGGTTGCATGCAATTGAATGACTCGAGTTTTTGCATGCAAAATAATAGATTTGACAAGGGTATCGGCAATGCCATTGTTTCTATTTTCCGACTGAGTGTACATGGAAAACAATACACCTCGATGACGCATTTTTGCTTGTTGGAGAACAAAAAAACCACCACATCCCACTATCTGATTGGTTTCAAATGCACCAAAGATATCACAGTTATTGAAGCCATTTTTAAATGCATCTTCAGACATATTGGACTCTTCCTCAAAGGAAGAACCAAATGCTTCTGGGTGTTCAAACAACGCAGCAAGTCTTAATTTTCTAAATGTTGCCCAATCTTCTTTATTTAACAAACGTATATTCATATTATATTTACTTGCCTATCAAGGTTATTTAATTATTCATCGCTGGGTTCATATGAATATTCAGGTAGAAATCCACCGGCTTGTATTCGCCACAATTTGGTATAATGCCCATTAATTTGAATAATTAATTTTTGACAATACTCTTCGATGTCACTGGCTTTTTTCTCGTCTTTATTTTCGGTCTTGCTGTTCATGACCATGAGTCCAATTTCAACAAGGCTTGTTGTCGTATAAGAGAGCGAGTCAGCTATTTTAAGTACTTGCTCATGTAGATTGTCAGGTAAGGTAAGCAACCATCCAAAAACATTTATAATAACTCTCGATATGCATTAAACTGAAACTGAATCGGGTCAATCAATCTATTCTCGTTATAATGCCATATAAATTTTCTGATGCACCCAATTAATTGCTCAATACAAGAAATCCGCTAGCACCATATACTTTTCGCTTTAGCCATTTCCAAAACAACTCAATTGGATTATATCCTGGAGAATATGGTGGCAAGTAATACAGTTCAATCCAGTCATGTTTTTTTACAAATTTTGCAACTAGCTTGCTTCGATGAATAGACCAATTATCAATAATCATCACTATCTTTTTATTCGGTTTTGCTTTGTGCAATTGATGCAGGAATTGGATAAATATTTTTGAATTACCTCTTTCCGCTTGTTTCCAATAAAACGTTTGTGAGATTAAGCTAAGTGCGCCAAATA
>JACPOX010000094.1 GCA_016191305.1 Legionella longbeachae
CCATGGATTTTGTAGGTTGGGGCCCTGGCCCAACGAAAGGCCATATGTTAGGCGGGTGTTCATGTTGGGCCAGGGGCCCAACCTACAGAACCGTCATAGCATGGCTCATTAGCCCTACTCTTTCTTCATTCGTTTTTTTACTATACTCAGTTGTTGAACAACAGGGGCATTCCAAGGCCCAGAAATTTTATAACTGTAAGCAGAAATTTTTTGCATGCTCTGATTTATAATTTTATTTGCAACCCAAACAGCCACACCAGCTATAGGACCACCAGCAATAGTAGCAACAACAGGCAAACTTGCTGTAATATGAGGGGAAATTTTCAAATTTAGATCATAAACGCGTTTGACTAAATCAAGATCTCCTTTCATACTTGCATATGCAACCGGGCCATCAAGATAACTATCTTGTGTCGTCATCACGCCCCTACCCAGGCTAAAATTTCCTTGAAAAATATCAAAACTATAACCTTGATGCGCTAAATCACTAAAATCAAGCTGCAAACGGCGCGGAAGAGTCTGTAAACTCAAAATACTTAGTAATTTACCCAAATCTAACTTTTCTTCAGTTTCCTTGCTTAAATGGGTGATTCGTCCATTTTTAAGTTGTAAGTACATAGATCCATTTAAAGAAGCAAGTGAAAATTTATAAATACTCTTATTCCATCCTCCGTGAAACTCCAGATATCCTTTTTTTGCATGGACTGCAGGAGTTAAATTCCACCGTTCTAATGTTTTTCCCAAATTGTTTATATTCAGCTTTAAATCAAGTTTTGTCTGGTTTTTTTTAGCTTTTTGTGTCCACTCTCCCTGCATATTGAACTGATATTCCGGTGAGTCAATGCGACAATACTTAATTGACCATTTTTCAGCAGTAGACTGACTTTTTAAAGTCACATCGCCAATTTGGATTTTATCAACGGATAAATTATCAATACGCAAATTAAGATTTGGAATTTGATTGGGATGTATTTCGGTAGAATCAGTAATCTCATCACTCAAAGTATCCATTTTATTTAAATGTAAATATTGTGCTTGTCCACTCAATTCATTAGTGCGGGCATGATAAATCAAATCTGCCGCAATATTTTTCTGATGCAAATTAAATGACCAATCCTTATTAGCTAATATTTTTGCTTTAACAGTCATTGCGTCAAACTGTTGCTTAAATAAACTGATTTTCTCTATAGTCAAATGGATAATTCTTATTTTACTTAATAATGAAAAATCTGATTCTCCTGAAGAAAATCGGTTATATATATCTTTCCAATCCTCTAAATCAAAAGCCTTTAATGTACCGACCACAGAAAGACCAGGTAAATTCTGGTTAACTGCATTCGCACTCCCCAATCGTAATTGTCCAGAATTAAAAGCAAAAACTTCTTTGGCGTTTTTAAACAATAGATCAGCACTTAGCCGACTATCATAATTTGCTCTTAGTCGCATTGATTTTTTTGGCTTTAAATCAAGAACTACTTCAAGAGGGGCTTTTGTATCAGATTTTTTTCCCAATGGTGTGGGTAAATTAACTGCTAAGCCTTCTAATGAGCTATTAATACTGATACTGTCTGTTTCAGAAGATTTATCAGTTAATCTTAAAACTGTTTTAATAAAAAAAGAACCATCAATGAAAGCAAGAACAGGTGATTTAAATTGATTTTTTAAAGATTCAACACTACATTTTCCATCAATTGCAATGGTTAGTGCAGATTGTGGTGATTTAACAGATTGTATTTTTATATTCATTGGATGGCCTAGAATATTGGCATACAAAGAACTATCTGCGACTCCTGTTTCATTAAACATTAATTCACCAGACAACTGATCTACTGGAAATTTCCCTAATTCATGGTTCACGGTAATTGAATTTTTTTTAAAAATTATATTACCCTGTGCAAGTACCTCATCATTTTCTGGATATAAAGGAACTTCTACTCTTAAATTAAGTAATGCCGTTCCTTTGATTGACAACATTTTCAATAATGATAGTTTTTTCTTTAAAGGAGAAGCCATTACATAATTTACCATTTTTTGTACGGGAGCAAGAATCTTACCTGTAACAATCAAATTCTCTTTATTTTTACCTACATCAGCTATGTGCAAATTCATTTGTTTTGTAGGCACACCATTAAAATTAGCATGAATTATATCTATATTAAGGTTACGATTTTTTAAATGAATATATCCATCGATCTCTTTAATAACTTGCCACTTAGAATTGATAGCAAGTTCTCCACCGCTAGCATAACTCTCAATAGAAAATTCTCCATTATTGTTATCAAAAGGAAAATCTTTTGCCAAGCCATTTATTGTCACTGTTCCACTAGCCATCGCAATACGTTTTATATCATTATTTAGCCAAGAATATAGTTTGGGTTTCATGTATGCTTTAGGTAGCAAAGGCATCCACTGCTGCCAGTTTTTGCCAGAAAACTCTGCTTGAAGGCGAATATGGCCTAGAGAATGGTGAGTCACTTGATCTACCGCACCTTGCATGCTAACGGTTAATTCTGGCTGGCTTAAAACAAATCGCTCAACACTAACACGTAAACCATCATTTAATTCCTTCCAGTCAAAAGCACTATTGAGCAATGCAATTGTTTGAGGCGGATAACCTTTGGCTTTTATTAATGTATTCTCAGAATCCAGTTCCAGACGGCCTTGTTCTCGTTGCCAATTTAGAACACCTGAAAGATTATCAACTTGAGGAATATTCTCTTTACTATTCCAGCCTAACTGTTCAAAACGAGTTAAAATATAATTGATAGAATAGTCGTTAAGCAGCAATCCCTCGTTACTATTTTGTATATTTTCTCCAACTAATGGCGTATTTGAATTTGTAAAAAATGGAATCGGAGGAATACTTGTGGTGTTTTTATTTTCCGTAACAAAAACTTGAGTATCATGTAATATCCCTTTAGGTTTCATCTCTAACATGCTTTGTATACTTTTAGGCCAGTTAACTGCATGAGATAGCAGTGATTCAATAAGAATTGATTTTACAAAAAGCTGGTAGCTGTGTTGAGCTTTGTTATATTTAAGTAATAATTGATTCTCAGGCCAATTGACACCGCCTATACGTAATTGAATTTGATCAGCATGTAATTGCCATCCTGTATTGTCGGGTTTCCAAGATAGATTGGCAAAAAATGATTGAATTAGTTGGCTCTGCTGATTATTCAGCAAACGCCAGGCCAATCGCTTCAATTTAATCTGAGCCTGTACTGACGCAATAGAACCATGGCGCACATCAACCCATAAAGAAATATTACCATTACCTCCTTCCAAATGCTCTGTTTCCTTGGGAAATAAACTTTGCCATTGCGCAGGAACTATATTGTTAGCTGAAAAATAAAACTGGCCTTGAATATCCTCAGAATGTTCTGGATCAAAATATCCATCACCTAATAGTTGGAAAGCGGTGCTGTTTGTTTGTTCAAGCCTTGCATCGCCCTTAAATTTGTAATGTCCCCCATAATTAACTATGGAAACATTAAGTCCATTAACAGGAATGATACCGCCATCACTGAAATAAAAATAAGCAGAAACATGTTTAATTATTAAATGCTCCTGCTGTGATAACCAAATTAAGATTTGTTTGGTCTTCTCAGGAGTCATATAATTACTGTTAATAGCATTGGTATTTACACCATCAATAGTCCAGCGCCCATCTCTTTCTCTTAAGTTCAAATGCATGTCATCAATAGAAAGAACTCCTGGTTCTATCTGCCACTTCCATAATGATTTAAAAAGATTAATGCCTACTAATAATTTATTGACGTGAAAATTTTGTTTTGAATCATCGCCTAGTGTTACTTGATTTAATTTAAGTACAGGTTGAAACCAATACCATCCTGTTTCCATTGTTTGAATGGTTACAGGTTGCCCTATAAGAATCGATAAATGATGCTCTACTTCTCCTTTATATTCTTTAGCCCAAGGAGTCAAAGAACGGAATATGCTGGAAAAAACAGCCAATAGGATAATTAGAGCAGCTGAAAGCATCCAAATTTTTTTTAGTACTTTTCTCACGCTTAGTATTCGATTGCTCATTGATTCTTTTACTATACCATTGCTTTCGCGCATACTCATCAAAAAGTGGTGAAAGATACAATTTTTTATCCTACGTTCGGCAGTTGAATCTATGACTCGAGTTCCGAATTTAGGTTTATATAGCATCGCCCACTTAGCTTTATACTTTGTTGCAAGTTCATTTAAGTTCGGTCATGTACTTATGCACACTCCCTCACTTAAATGAACTTGCGCCTCGTCTAAAACTAAGTGGGTGACGCTATACTGTATAACCTTCCTCACGCATTTTAGCCAACTTATAACGTAGAGTCCGTTCGCTCACGCCTAATAAAGCAGCTACCTTTTGTCTATTTCCCTCATTCTCCAATAAAGTTTGCTCAATTAATTCAAACTCATGAATTTGCAAATTTTTATTGTTGGCACTAGGAGAAGTATCTGGAACTAATGTTGCAGTTAAAGACAATTGTAAATGTTCTCCCTCAATAATACCTTGTGTTTGCAAAACTAAAGCTCTTTGAATTACATTATCCAATTCTCGTGCATTCCCAGGCCAAGGGTAGGCTAACATCAATTTTTGTGCTGCTGGGCTAATGACAGGAACTATAGGTTGTCTGTTTTGACAATGTTTGCGAATTAAATAATTGGCTAAAGGAATAATATCATTCTTTCTTTCCCTTAAGGGATGCCATTGTAAAGGAAAAACATTCAAACGATAAAATAAGTCCTCTCTAAAACGTCCAGCCTGCACTTCGTCTTTAAGTTGCCTGTTTGTTGTAGCAAGAATGCGCACATCCAGACTAATTGTTTTATTGGCACCAATTCGCTCTACTTCTTTCTCTTGCAGCACACGCAGTAATTTAGCTTGCAGACTTAAAGGCATTTCACTAACTTCATCAAGAAGTAAAGTTCCTCCTTGTGCTTGCTCAAATTTTCCTGGCGTTGATTTATAAGCACCTGTAAAGGAACCCTTTTCATATCCAAATAAAGTTGCTTCAAGCATTTGTTCCGGAATTGCCGCGCAATTAATTGCTAGAAAAGGTTGCTTTTTTCGCGATGAATGATCATGTATAAAATGAGCTAAAACTTCTTTACCCGTACCACTCTCACCACTAATCATCACCCCCACCTCAGATTGAGCAACCTTTAATGCCATAGACAATAAGGCCTGACTTTTAGGATCTTGGGCTATAGGATCACCAGTATCTTCATCAAACTCAACTTTTATATATTGATTAATTTTTTCAGTTAATACTTGGGCACTGAACGGTTTTTGCAGATAATCGACAGCACCATGATGGATTGCCGTAACTGCATCTTGTACTGATCCA
>JACPOX010000222.1 GCA_016191305.1 Legionella longbeachae
ACCACAGCCCTAGCAGATGTATTTAATAACAAAGAAAGTCTGGCTCGCGGCATGCTCTATGCCCAACTCAGTCCCGAATTACCTCCATGCCTTACCAGCAGGCTAGCAAGCTATGTAACTGATAAGCCTCTACTACGCCTATTTTTCCAAGGCGAAGAAGCTACAGTGCCTTTTATTAGTCGGACTAGTCGTGAGTTAAATCTAGATATTAATATCCTGCTCGCCAATATAGATCGTTACGATACAGTAACTTGTGGTGTATTGGTTGTCGAATTGATCGCACATCAATTCTTACTAGAAGCATTCATTGAACGCTGCGAACAAGCCAAATTAACGGTGGAGGTTTTAGGCTATGTCTTACCCGATGGTATATGATTTATTAACTGCAACAGTTGAAACATTGTACATGGTAGTTTCCAGTACTCTATTTGCCGTTTTACTGGGTTTACCATTAGGTACCTTACTTTATTCGTCTGGTCATATTAAACCAATGCCGAGATTGCACAAAACGTTATCGGCTTTAATTAACATGGCACGATCAATTCCTTTCATTATTTTATTAGTAGCGATTATTCCTTTTACTAGGCTCATTGTCGGTACTTCTATAGGAATGAATGCAGCAATAGTTCCACTTACCCTAGGAGCCACTCCATTTTTTGCTAGGCTGGTAGATAATATTTATCGAAGTCTAGCTCCAGGTCTTATCGAAACAGGATATGCAATGGGAGCGAATACCAGACAAATTATTTTGCATGTTCTATTACCAGAAGCAAAACCAGCCTTAATCCATGCCATTACAGTTACAGCAATTACTTTAGTCAATTATTCAGCCATGGCAGGAACAGTTGGAGCCGGTGGTTTGGGTACTTTAGCAATTAACTACGGCTATCAACGTTTTGATGCAGGGGTCATGATATCCACCGTAATCATTTTAATTATTATGGTACAACTGACTCAAATGGCCGGAGATTTTTTAGCAAAACGTTTTCTACATAATTAATTTTGGAGTGTTCCATGCGCATTTTAACTTGTTGTTTATTAATCTTAAGTCTTCTAGCTTGCAACAAACCTTCACCAAACACCTTGGTTATAGGCACAATTGCTGGACCAGAAACAGATTTGGTTGAAACAGCAAAAAAAGTAGCAAAAAATAAATATGATTTAGATATTAAAATTGTAACCTTCAATGATTACAATAGGCAGAACTTTTGTTTACCCAGTAGGAATTTATTCCAAAAAATATACTTCTTTGAAAAAATTACCTGAAAAAGCAACCATTGCCATACCCAATGACCCTAGCAATCAAATGCGCGCTTTACAACTATTGGAGAAAGCTCAATTAATCACCCTTAAAAGCACTGGCGATATTGGGCTAAAAGATATAGCCACAAATCCACATGATTTTCAGTTTAAAGAAATGGACGCAGCACAATTACCCAGGATATTGCCAGATGTGGATGCTGCCGTAATCAACACAACCTTTGCATTACCTGCAGGTTTACAACCTTCACATGACGCTTTATTTAGTGAAGATAAAGACTCACCCTATGCCAATATCGTTGTAATTCGCAGTCAATCTCCAAAAAAAGCGCAATTAGATCTCTTTGTTAAGGCCTTAAATTCTGATGAGGTAAAAGATCAAGCAAAAAATTTATTTGGTGATTCAGCAATACCAGCTTGGTAACTATTCATTGATATGTTCAGCTAGATCGGAGTTGAACATATCAATAAATTTCGCAGAAGCATCTCTCACTTAGAACTTAATTCTATCTTAATGAAAAAGTGTTATAATTTAGTTAAATACATCTAGGGGTTTCTTCTATGCCTACAAAAAGACAACAACTATTTAATTTATTAAACTCGCAAGCATATTTAAAACAATTTTCTCCTGAAGCAAAACAAACAATTCTTGACGAATATCATGATTCCATTGGATTAGCTGAAGACCTTACTTTTGGTGCCACCGCATTTGAAGATCATGCAAAAAAAAGAATCAATGGGCTTGATGGTTTTAAGAAACAAATGGGTCCTGAAAAAACCGATACTCTCGACAAACTCTTAAAAGGAGATGATCCAGAAGTAAAGAAAGAAGTTCGGACTACACTTAATGAATTATTTAAAGCACAACCCTTTTATGAAAATGCAAAAATAAATTATGCGGAAACTATTGAAGCATTCAAGGACAAAGTAAAAGAAGTACCAGAAAAATATACCGTAGAAGATATTCGAAGCGAATTAAACAGGGTTCAGGGTAGTGCAAAAAATGCCATAAAAGCACAACAAAAAATGGAAAAAACAAATCTGAATAAGTTATTTGATGATGAAAGTTTTATGGAAAAATTTAAGGAAGCGCTGGGTAATACTGACTCTGATCAAGTGAAAAAAGATTTAATTGCCGAACTTAATAAAAGTCATGAAGAACAATTGGCTGCATTTGAAAAAACTGCCGCAGAAAACATTACTCATTTAGATCAAGCTGCTGCAAAAGAAATGGAACGTCTTATATTATCATTTCAGCTCGATAGAATTGCTGAGCAATTAACTGGTTCAAATAAAGATTTAATGGAGAAAGAAATTGAGCGTGCGAGGGAAGAAAATCTAAAAAAACGGAAAATAACGAGAGAAGATGAAAACACTGAGGCATTTGTAAATACTAGAGATGGAACAATCTCAACACTAAACCCAGATGATTTAAATTTCATTATATCCTTAACTGGCCAGAAAATAAACCATGATAAAGCAAACGGTCTTTGGACCGTAAATCTTTCTAATCGAATTGCTAGCCCTTTTTACTACGCTAGCTTTCAATCATGTCCTAAAACAGACATGCTGACCATGGCCCAATTAGTACGGGCTTCAGGCTTTGAACGCATTACCATGATTGTTAATTTTGATGATGAGAGTACTCGAAAACAAAGAGCCAGAGAAGCTTATGAAGCTTGTCTTGAAAGTGGTTTTGAGCCAGATAAAATAAAGCTCGTAGATGGCAATAATAAAGAGATCAAACCCGAAGAGATCTTTACTCCAGGTGAACTGCAAAGACTTAAACAAAATGCAGGAGTAACTCGTGATGAGTTGAAACAGTTAAAAGAAAAGGCACCTAAATCAGAACCAAATCAGGACAGAGTTAATACAATGCGCGAGGAACTCTTAGAGTTAAGAAATAAAAAAAGAGCAGACTCGGAAAAAATTACTAAAGAAAGCTTGAAACAAGATGAACAAGAAATTAAAACCGTTCTTGACAAACCTTAACTTAACGCGAGTTCTGGATAATGAGCTTTGATTTAACTAGCTCCGTTCGGCCTGAGGAGGGCTTTAGCCCCACTGCCATGAAGTTAAGAAGAAATGGCTTTAAAATGTGGTTGGGCCCCTGGCCCAACATGAACATCAGCCTAGATTTTAGCCCTTTGTTGGGCCAGGGCCCCAATCTACAAAATCCTTAAAAACCTATATTCCCCACTAACAGATAACGCATTACAATTGATGTTCAAAAAATTCCACTACACCTTCATCTTAAATTCTGATATTTTGTAAAGTACTCAATGGGTTAGGCTAAGGAGATGGCTATGAATGCTCATGAATTTGATGATGATGAAAACGAAATGGAAGAGATTAGTGCCCCAGATACAGTCGTAACTATTGAAGTGAATCCTTCAACAAAATTAGAAAGGAGAAGACGCATAGAAGATTTATTTGAGGAAAAACGCCTCAAGGAAGAGTTTGCAGAGTTTGGTTAAAATTTTTAATTTGAGTAAACTGCGAAATTTTGATGTCATCTAAAACTGGGAATGGGGAATGCTATTTCTAAAGAGTTCTTTGCTTCAAGCCAGGCCATGATGAAATTCTTTCTAATCTGCTTTTTTTCTGGGAAAATAAATATCAAATCGTACTGTTTTACCTTCTATACTTGCATCTGCAAGCAATAAGGGTTTGCTTTTTTGTGGCCACTTCACAACTACTCTTTGTTTCACACGCTTTATCGCTAAGCGGATTAATGCCTCTGCATCTTTATCCATCCCTATCATCTGCTGTAATGCCTGCATATCTTTTTTAACCAATGCTGATTTATTTCGTTCAGGATGCATAGGATCAATGTAAATGACATCAGGGTATTCTTTTTCATCTAACGAACTTAAGAATGCATAGGCATCGCCTGGATGAAGTGCTAAGTGCATTTGTTGTCTCTCTTTTTCCTCTCTTTGCAATAAAGCATCTGCAAGCAAACAAAGCATAACTGGGTGCCGCTCAAGCATTAATACTTCAGCACCAAAACTAGCTAAAATAGCAGCATCTCGTCCCCAACCAGCAGTTGCATCAATAATTTTAAGTCCAGGTTGTGGTTTGCAAGCGCGAATCAATCCTTGTTTTTTGCCTTCAGATTTCCGTCTATTCCAAAATAGTGCACTAAACTCAGCAAAAATTGGGGAAAAGCCAGGTATTTTTAAAGAAAGTTTATTTTCAGCAACAAAGAGGCAAGATTTTGCCTCCTTGTCAACAACAAAATTCAATTTTTCTGCCAGTGCTTGAGCTTGATCGTGTAAGACCTCATGCTCATAACCTACAACTGAAATATCAATCATATTCAACCATTTGTAACAAGGAAATATCAGCAACTCCTTGCAATAAATTCTGTAGGCGAGCCAAAAGTGCCAAACGATTTGCTTTTATTGATTCATCATCAACCATCACCATTACTTTATCAAAGAAAGAATCTACAGGCTCTTTAAGACTAGCCAGCAATTTCAGCAATGTACTATAATCTGCAGAACGATATAAAGGTTCAACTGCTTGCGCTACCTGATTGATGTGGCGATATAAGGACTGCTCCACCCCTTCTTCAAGAAGATGCTCATTAACAGTGGTTAATGTTTGTTTTCCAACCTGACTCAACAAATTATTCACGCGCTTACATGCTGCGGAAAGAGAAGCAGCTTCAGGCAATTTTACAAATAATTGTAAGGCACTTAAGCGTTTATCTAGATCATAAAGCCATTCATCTTGACGTGCTCGTACTGCATGTACCAGATCACCTCCTACTCCTTGACCTTGATAATACGATTGTAATCGTTCCAAAATAAACAATTTTAGCTCTTCAAGTAAATTGGGTTCAATCGATACCACTGTTCCATAATGAACCATTGCTTGTTCAATTAAAGTGCCTAAATTTAATGGCGAGGAACGAGCAAGCAGTAAACGAACAACGGCTAGAGCATGACGGCGCAATTTAAATGGATCTTTAACACCTGAGGGTTTTTGGCCAATAGCAAAAATACCCACCAGAGTATCGATTCTGTCAGCTAAAGATAAAGCCAAACCCAAATCTGATTCAGGCAAACTATCCGCAGCAAAACGTGGCATGTATTGCTCATTTAAAGCTTGTGCAACCAATTGGTCTTCGCCATCGTGTAGTGCATAATAATAACCCATTAATCCTTGTAGCTCAGGGAATTCTCCTACCATACCAGTTAACAAATCACATTTACTCAACTGAGCGGCACGTTGCGCTGGTACAATTTCCAAACCAAGCACTGGACTTAAATAATTCATCAGTGCTTCAACACGCAAAGCTTTATCTAGTAAACTACCCAGTTTTTCCTGAAAAACAACCTGCCCTGTCCCAGCAATATGATGGCTTAAAGTCTGTTTTTTATCTTGTCTAAAAAAGAATGCCGCATCACTTAAACGCGCCCGCATTACTTTTTCATTCCCTGAGATGACTTGTTTTGGATTAGAACTGCTAATATTAGAAACCGTAATAAAGTGGGGTAATAACTTTTCATGTTTGTCCTTGAGGGCAAAACATTTTTGATGTACTTGCATCGAAGCAATCAATGATTCAGCAGGTACTTCAAGAAAATCTTTTTCAAAATCAGCCATTAATGCTTGAGGCCATTCAACAATTGATGTCACTTCTTCAAGCAAATCCTCAGGCATAATTGCAGTAGCCCCAATAGTTGCAGCCAAATATTCTACTTGTTCCTTAATCATTTGTTTTCTAATAGCAAAATCAGCGATAACAAAGGCATTTTTCATTTGCGATTCATAGCTTTGTGCTGACTCAATGGCAATTTCTTGCGAATGATGAAAACGATGTCCTCGACTATTGCGCCCAGTATTTATTCCCAAAAGGCTATGTTCAATAAGCTCATTACCATAAATCATCACGCACCAATGCACAGGTCGCGCGAATTCATCATCCCTTGCTCCCCAACGCATAGGTTTGGCAATAGGTAATGCAGCTAGAGACTGGCTTATTAAAGCAGGTAAAATATCTTTAGTTTTATTGCCCTGACTTTGCATTTCATAAACCATCCATGCTCCTTTGTCTGTTTCTAATCGACTAAGTTGCGCTACGTCAACTCCACAGGACTTAGCAAAACCAAGCAATGCTGGCGTAGCTTTGCCTTCCTTGTCATAAGCAGCAGCTAATGCTGGACCACGTCGGGTTACGTTTTGACTTTTTTGTTCTACCTGTAATCCAAAAATAGCAATGGCGATACGTCTGGGTGTAGCATAACGCTTCACCGTTGCATAAGTTAATTGAGCTTTGTCCAATGCGGCCAATAACTGCTTAGCTAGCTCATCAGCCAAAACCTTGACCGACCTAGAAGGTAATTCTTCACAACCTAATTCAAAAATAAAATCATTGACCATCACACACCTTTTGGTTAAGCATAGGGAAACCCAAAGCTTCGCGCGCTTGATAATAAGCTTGTGCCACTGCTCTTGATAAATGTCTGACCCGTAAAATAAAACGTTGTCTTTCAGTCACAGATATTGCTTTTCGTGCATCAAGCAAATTAAATGAATGGGAGGCTTTGATCACCATTTCATATGCTGGAAGCGGCAGTTGTAAGGAAATCAGTTTTTGTGCTTCACTCTCATAATAATCAAACTGTTTAAATAACTCTTCCACATTCGCATGCTCAAAATTATAAGCAGACATCTCCACTTCATTTTGATGGAATACATTACCATAAGTTATTATGCCATTTGCAGTATTACCCCAGGGCAAATCAAATAGATTATCCACCCCTAATAGGTACATTGCCAAGCGCTCCAAACCATAAGTTAACTCACCGGTAACAGGTTTGCACACCAAGCCGCCTGCTTGTTGAAAATAGGTAAATTGAGACACTTCCATACCGTTTTGCCATACTTCCCATCCTAAACCCCAGGCTCCTAAGGTTGGTGATTCCCAGTTGTCTTCAACAAAACGAATGTCATCAGCTAAAGGATCAACTCCCAAAGCGCGTAAAGAATCAAGATATTTATCTTGTATATCTAAAGGTGAGGGCTTAAGCACTACCTGAAACTGATAATAATGCTGTACCCGATTGGGATTATCTCCATATCGACCATCAGTGGGTCTTCGGGAAGGTTGAACATACGCTGCTGACCAAGGCTCTGGACCTATTGCTCGCAAGAACGTTGCTGGATGAAAAGTACCCGCTCCAACCTCCATATCAAAGGGTTGTAAAATCACACATCCCTGGGCAGCCCAATATTGCTGTAAGGTAAGAATAATATCCTGAAATGTAGTTGGTTTAGTCATGAAAATCTCAACATATTTAGTACTCTTTGAATGAGTAAAAATGAAACCCAGGAAATTTTTGTCGAGAAACTGGGTTTCTAGATTAGAACTTCGTCTCACTGTCGTTAAGTTAACGTGAGTTCTGGATAAGAAGCACTTTAGATCTAAAGCTCTATGTCGATCCGTTCGCCCTGAGGAGTCGCATTAGCGACGTCACGCAGGGTTGTTTGGCACAGTGCTTTGCCTTCGAGACGGGCTAAGCCCTCCTCAGGCCGAACGGATCCAGGTAAATCAAATCCAGAATTCACGTTAAGTTAAGTATTTTATAGGTTGGGCCATGGACCCAATCTACATTTTAAAGCAGGTTTACTTACGAATTACCCGCTGCTTTCTTAATTAACTCTTGCAAGGATTCCTCAGTAGCAGCACCCGGAATAAATGAAGGTTCAGTTCCCGCTTTAAACTTACCATCTGGAGTAGATGCAATAACAAATGCAGGAGTACCCATCAAATGTAACTTTTCAGCCAATTCACGGTTCGCATCCAAATCTGTCGTCACTTCTTTACTTTGCATATCAGTTTTTAATTTTTTCATATCCAAACCTACAGATTTAGCAGTATCCATTACAATCCGATCAGTCAGGCGTTTATCAACAGCAATTAGCGCATTATGCATTGCTAAATATTTACCTTGCATACCAGCAGCTAAAGCAGCTCTTGAAGCCAGCTCAGAGCTCTTACCAAAAATTGGAAACTCTTTATAAATAACTCGCAAGTCACTGTCTTTTTTAATTAAACTCTCAATCACTGGTGACATTTTTTTGCAGTGGATGCATTGATAATCAAAAAATTCGACTATGGTCACATTACCTTTAGGGTTACCGACAACAGTTGTTTTACCTTTGAATAATTGATCTGTATTATCTTTAATCGCAGATTGTGCTTGTTGTTGCATGTTTTGTTGTTGTTTTTGTTGTAGCGCTTGTGACGCCTCCAATAAAACTTCCGGATTAGCCACTAGATAGTCATGTACCACTTTTTCAATGTCTTTTTTTTGCGCATCAGATATAGGAGTCGTAGTAGCATCTGCTGCCATAATTGATGGTGAGACTAAAGACGCAGTCAGTGCTCCTATTGTTAATAAATTTGTAAATTTCACGCAGTTCCCCTTATTTTAATAGTTGACCTCAGTTCAGAGCTGGGGTTAGTTAACTTAATACCAACATCCATACAAACGGCACCCTAGCATCCACTTAAAAAAAATTCAATAGTTATAGAGGTTATCCGATGCATTTGAAGAGGCTCTATCACATTTCGTCTCTTCTAAACTTCTAGATTGGCATAAGCTAAAACAAGCCATTTTACACCATATTCACTAAATTTCACCTGGACTCGAGTATGCGCACCACTCCCTTCGACGGCTAAAACCACACCCGGACCAAATTTGGCATGGGTCACACTCTGTCCTAAAGATAAACCAGAGGACTCTGGCACAAAAGCAGGTTTATTTCGAGAAGTAACTGGTGATTGAAACCTGGCTTTTACTCGAATTTCATCAATTAATTCCTGTGGCAATTCATTTAGAAATCGGGAAGGTCGATGATATTCCTCTCGTCCATATTGTCGTCTGATTTCCGCATAAGATAAAATCAGCTTTTGCATAGCTCGTGTCATGCCAACATAACACAAACGACGTTCCTCTTCTAAACGCCCAGGCTCCTCCAAAGACTGTTTCCCAGGAAAAACGCCTTCTTCTAATCCAACCAAGAACACAATAGGGAATTCAAGACCTTTAGCCGAGTGCAAGGTCATCAAATGTACATAACGCTCATGTTCTCCAGCCTGTCTTTCTCCAGCTTCCAAAGAAGCATGAGCTAAAAATGCATTTATTAAAGGAAGCTCTTCTTCATCACCCTCTTCATAACGAAACTGTTTCGCCGCATTAATCAATTCTTGTAAGTTATCAAGACGAGATTCCGATTTATCTCCTTTTACTTTACTGAAATGAGAATATAAACCACTCATTTGAATCACTACAGATAATTGCTCATCGAGTTCCATTGTTACAGTATTTTGCTGTAATTGCTCAATTAATTCAATGAACTTTGTAAGTGCTATACCTGCTCGTTGTGCTATCTCTCCAGAGCTTAACAATGCTTTGGCTGCATGCCACAAAGAACATTGTTCGGTTTTGGCATAATAACGCAGTTCCTCCATGGTTTTCTCACCAATACCTCGAGTTGGAAAATTAACAACGCGCTCAAAAGCGGTATCGTCACCAGGATTTACCAATAAACGTAAATAAGCCAAAGAATCCTTTACTTCAGCGCGATCAAAGAACCGTAATCCTCCATAAATACGATAGGATATGTCAGCCCGCAATAAGGCCTCTTCTAACACCCTCGACTGTGCATTTGAGCGATATAAAATAGCAATTTCATTCGTGTTTGTGCCCTGATTCATTTCCATTTTAATTCGTTCGCAGACAAAACGAGCTTCTTCGAGTTCATTAAATGCACTATAAACTAAAATTTTTTCACCAGTTGCCCCTTCTGTCCACAAATCCTTCCCCATTCGGGAGTTATTATGGGTTATTAATGCATTTGCTGCATCGAGTATCGTAGCAGTTGACCGATAATTTTGTTCGAGACGAATAACCTGCGTGTCTTTAAAATCTCGAGAAAACTGCTGAATGTTCTCAACTTTTGCTCCACGCCAACCATAAATAGATTGATCGTCATCACCAACGGCCAAAACAGCAGTATGTTCACTTGCGAGCAGTCGTATCCATGCGTACTGAATCGTATTAGTATCCTGGAACTCATCAACTAAAATGGCTTGAAAACGTTGACGGTAATGAGCAAGAATTTCTGGGTTGTCGCGCAATAACTCATGCGTTCTTAATAACAATTCTGCAAAATCAATCACACCTGCTGTTTGGCAAGCCTGCTCATAAGCGCTGTAAATTTTCACTAATGTTTTCCCTGGCCCATAAGACAAGGTATGCACATGCTGAGGCCTGAGTCCTTCATCTTTTCTACCATTAATATAAGATTGCGCTTGTTTGACTGGCCATTGTTCTGGATCAAGATTTAATGAGGCGATAACTCGCTTTATCATGCGTGCTTGATCTTCAGAATCAAGAATATGAAACTGTTCTGATAAATTAGCATCTTTATAATGACGACGTAACAAGCGATGACACAATCCATGAAAAGTTCCTACCCACAAACCTAATACAGGAGTAGCAAGGATGCTGTTTAAGCGTGCTCTCATTTCACCAGCAGCTTTGTTGGTAAAAGTTACTGCTAAAATTCCAAGCGGTGATATATGCTCTTCTTCAATTAACCAGGCAATACGACTCACTAAAACTTTTGTTTTTCCACTTCCTGCACCAGCAAGAACCAGCGTATTACCTAGAGGAGAGACAACTGCTTCGCGCTGCCGCTCATTTAGCCCTTTAAGAATTGCACTAAGAGTCATAAATTTATTCCAGAAAAATAGTTGCCCTATTTTATACCCAAGAAACGTGGGAATGCTATGTTTTGTACGACTTGATTTTTCATGAGATAATGAAGCTATACTATACAATTATAAATCTATATTAATTTATTGCTTTCAGACGTTTCCCAGCGCAAAATAAAGCAAGATGGCAAAACAATTTTCTAAAGGACTAAAATGCATTCGCTCTATCCATCAATTAAACCTTATGCACAACATGAATTAAAAGTCAGCGCACTGCATACACTTTATATTGAAGAAACAGGAAATCCTGAAGGACTGCCTGTAATGGTTCTGCATCCAGGACCTGGAGCCTCCTCTGGTGATGGTTACCTAAGACGTTTTTTTGATCCACAACATTATCGGATCATACTTTTCGATCAACGAGGTTGCGGACGTTCTATACCGCATTTGGAAACTCGTGAAAACACAACCAGTTTTTTGTTGGATGACATAGATACTATCAGAGATTTTCTGGGATTATCCGAGTTTGTATTATCGGGCGGCGGCTGGGGTTCTTTGCTTGCTTTACTCTACGCGCAAAAATTTCCTCAACAAATTAAAGCGCTTCAACTCCACCAAATTTTTCTCGGAAGACAAAAAGATTTTGACTGGTTTTACAAGCAAGGAGCTAATCTCGTTTATCCTGACTATTGGAAAGAATTTATCAATATCGTCCCTGAAAACATGCTCAATGCCATTCCCCAATATTATGCCACATGCCTGCAAGGACCGAACGAACTGGCCCGAATGAGTGCAGCTAAATCCTGGGCTTTATGGGAAGCACGTTGCAGTAGTTTACAGCCACATTTATATGTGATTGATCAATACAGTGATCCTCACTTTGCCTTAGCTCTTGCAACCTTGGAATCCTATTTCATCAACAATCATTTTTTTATCGAAGAAAATCAAGTAATAGCTAATGCTCACAAAATAAGGCACATTCCAACTTATATTGTTCATGGCCGTTTTGACTTGATCTCCCCGTTGGCCGGAGCGTTTGAACTTTATCAAGCAATACCTGCATCTAATCTGAGAGTAGTACGTGACGCAGGGCATTCTGATAGAGAGTCTGGAATTATTGATGCACTGATTTATGCCAGTAAAGAAATCTCTAAGCAAGGACTTGATGCATGTTGATTGTCATTCAAAGGGTAAAGCATGCACAGGTGGATATTGCTGATGAGACTGTTGGCAAAATAGACCAGGGTTTACTAATACTCTGTGGGTTTGAACCGGATGATACTGAACTTCATATTAATAAAATGTTAGATAAATGCATCAACTATCGTATTTTTGATGACAGTCAAGGCAAAATGAATTTAAGCCTTAAAGAGGTGAATGGTGGTTTATTATTAGTACCACAATTTACTTTAATGGCTGAGACACAAAATGGTTTGCGTCCCAGTTTTTCAAAAGCAGCTCCACCAAAACTT
>JACPOX010000223.1 GCA_016191305.1 Legionella longbeachae
GTAAATAATTTGAAATGATGAATTAATGATTCCATATCTTCTTTCATTTCTATTCGTCTTGGAGGAGTAATTTTATGATCATCAATTCGTACTGGACCTGGGTTTGCTTTAAGCCATTCAATGCATTGTCTAATGATACGATTTGATTGTCTTAATTCTTCTACACGCACTAAGTAGCGATCGTAGCAATCTCCAGTTTTACCAACTGGGATATCAAAATCTACTCGATCATATGCAGCATAACTTTGTTTTTTACGCAAATCCCAAGCAACGCCAGATCCTCTCAACATTGGTCCGGTAAAACCCCATTGCAAAGCATCTTCAGGTGAAACAACACCTATATCAACTGTACGTTGTTTCCAAATCCTATTATCAGTTAATAAAGTTTCATACTCATCAACACAACGGGGAAAACGCTCTGTAAAAGCCCAAAGGAAGTCTAAAAGACTCCCATGGCGATCAGCATTTAGTTTTTCAACTTCACGATCACTATGCCATCTCGATGCTTTATATTGTGGCATCGTATCAGGTAAATCTCGTGCAACTCCTCCGGGTCTATAATATGTTGCGTGCATACGTGCACCTGATACTGCTTCATAGCAATCAAATAGATCTTCACGCTCTCTGAAACAATATAGAAATACAGTCATCGCACCAATATCCAGTGCCACAGCACCCAACCATAAAAGATGATTTAAAACACGAGTCACCTCATCGAACATTGTCCGAATATATTGAGCCCGTAATGGTATTTCAACATTTAAAAACTTCTCTATAGCTCGTACATATGCATGTTCGTTACACATCATCGATACATAATCCAATCTATCCATGTAACCAATACTTTGAATATAAGGCTTTGTTTCTACTAATTTTTCGGTGGCTCTGTGTAATAATCCTATATGAGGATCTGCCCGAACAATGGTCTCTCCTTCAAGTTCGAGTACTAATCGCAAAACCCCATGTGCTGCTGGATGTTGTGGACCAAAGTTCAATGTATAATTTTTTAACTCGATCATTATTTGTCCCCTTTCGTTCCAAGATAACGGTTATCATTACGAATCACCTTGGGCACTAAAACTCTGGGCTCGATTTCTACTGGACCGTAAACGACCTTTTCAACTTGTGCATCATAGCGCATTTCAACATAACCGCTGACAGGAAAATCTTTACGGAAAGGATGTCCGATAAAGCCATAATCTGTCAAAATTCGGCGTAAATCTGGATGTCCATCAAATAAAATACCAAACAAATCATAAGCCTCTCGCTCAAACCAGTTTGCACCCTTCCATAAATGATGAACTGAGGGGACAATTAAATGAGATTCATCCACAAATACTTTAACACGTAAACGATGATTATTTTTTGTGGAAAGTAAATGGTACACGACTGCAAAACGTGGTTTATTTATAGCGTAAGCTTTTGCTGCTTGGCGTTCTACACCGCGGGAGAAACCCTCTTCAGTTGCTGAAACTGTTTCCCAATCATATTCACCGTAAAGCAAATAATCTACTGCGCAAATATCAATGAGTTGATCAAAATGAAAAACTTCTAAATCACGTAATTCCAACATTAATGTTTGTAAATTTTGTACATCACATTCAATGGTTATTTCATTATAAGCATTAGTTATATTGCCAATATGGCTAGCTAATTCAGTTTTCAGCTGTTCAACTAAATAATCATTTTTTGTCATCTAATTTGCACCTTTGATGAGCTTAGGCTCCTAAGCTTCTAAGATTTTTTTATGCCTGATTTTGTTCTGCAATTGAATGATGCCATAAAGCAAAGCTTCAGCAGTTGGTGGGCAACCTGGCACATATACATCTACGGGAACAATGCGATCACATCCGCGAACCACAGAATAAGAATAATGATAATATCCACCACCATTCGCACAGGAGCCCATAGAAATAACCCAACGAGGTTCGGGCATTTGGTCATAAACCTTGCGCAAAGCAGGAGCCATTTTATTACATAAAGTACCAGCAACGATCATAACATCTGACTGACGAGGACTGGGTCGAAAAATCACCCCAAATCGATCTAAATCATAACGCGCCGCACCAACGTGCATCATTTCAACTGCACAACATGCCAAGCCGAATGTCATAGGCCACATAGAACCACTACGCGCCCATCCGACAAGCTTCTCAACTGAAGTCGTTACAAAGCCACTTTTTTGCAATTCTGCAACCGCCATAGCTAGCCTCTAAGCAGTCAGAATCGAGTCGAAAATTACTTTTATTTTAAACATCAAACTGTAGCATTATCTTTAAACAAGAAAGTCTAATAGGTACATTTTGTGCTAAAATTACAGCTGCTCCCGAACTCGATCCTCAATATTAATAAAAAAAAACACTCATGCTTGCTTCATACAGTGGAGAAGAAGCAGAAGTGAATTACTCGCACCTTTATATTATTCCCACTCTAGTGCGCCTCGTTTCCATTCATAAATAAAACCGATAACTAATAATCCAAGAAATAGCATCATTCCTGCAAAGCCAAACCAGCCTATTTTACGCAAGACTAAAGCCCATGGAAAAAAGAATGCTGTTTCCAAATCAAAAATAATAAATAATATTGCAACCAGATAAAATCGAACATCAAAAGGAATGTGAGAGCTTTCAAATGCGCCAAATCCACATTCATAAGGTGAATTCTTGGCACTATCAGGACTGTGTTTTGATAATAGAGAACCAGCTCCTATCATCGCCAACCCCAATGCCAATCCGATAATTATAAAAATAAGTACGGGTAAATATTGAGCTAACATTTTCTCACCTTACTCGGATTTAAATGGTGCCGAAGGCCGGACTCGAACCGGCACGGCTTACGCCACCGCCCCCTCAAGACGGCGTGTCTACCAATTCCACCACTTCGGCATGTTCTTTTGTAAGTGCCCAGCTTATATGGCCATTTATATCATGCGGCCTATGGCTCTTACTTTTTTTATTATACTCTCTTGAATCTATTCTTCAGTGCCAATAAGCAGAAAAATAAAAAGTAGAATATTTTATTAGTTTCTCACTCTAAGGAATGAAGTTTTTACTTATTCTTTTCATTGTTATCAACCGGTATTGGAACTGAACTCACCGGAACACTAGTTTGCTGAGGAATTATTTGCTTCTCTGTTTGTTGGTATTGAACAGATACTAAATAAGATAACAGTAGGCTAGTTATAAAAAATGTCAGCGCTAAAGCTCCTGTGAATTTAAATAAAAATCCACCAGTACCTTGACTGCCAAATAGGGTATTTGAAGCTCCAGATCCGAAAGCAGCGCCAATATCAGCACCCTTACCGTGTTGCATCAGAACCAAGCCGATTAGAGTTACGGCAACTATCACATGAATCATTAATATCAATTGATACATTTCACAATTTCCAAAAATTGTTTCGCATTTAACGATGCTCCTCCAACCAAGACACCATCAATGTCTGGCATAACAAATAATGCCTTGGCATTATTTTCGTTTACACTTCCGCCATATAGCAGCGGCAGCAGTTGAGCATCACTATTATTTATTTCTGCAACCATCTTTCTTATAAACTGATGTACTTCTTGTGCCTGCTCAGGAGATGCAGTTTTTCCTGTACCTATAGCCCAAACAGGTTCATAAGCTATAATACAATCACTAAAACAGTTTTTATCGTATTCACTTATTGCTAGCAGTTGCTTGGCAATTACCTGCTCTGTTTGTCCTTGTTCACGCTCATTCAGTGTTTCACCGACACAAAGAATCGGTATCATACCATGTTCTTTTACATGGTGGAATTTTTGCGCCACAAAATTTTCATCTTCATGAAAACAATGTCTTCGTTCTGAGTGACCAACTAAAACATAACGGCAACTATAGTCTTTCAACATAGGCGCGGACATTTCACCTGTATAAGCGCCAAAATCCTTAGGATAAAC
>JACPOX010000095.1 GCA_016191305.1 Legionella longbeachae
TTGCATACCTCTCATTTGGAAAAGCGTTATATTCGAAAGGATGGTAGTATTATCTGGGCAATGGTAAGTGCGACCCTAGTTCGAGATGAACAAGGTGAACCAATGAATTTTATTACGCAAATGAAAGATATAAGTGATCGCATTCAGAGCGAAGAAAAATTGCGACAACTTAATGAGAAAACAATGGAGACTTTGAATGAATTGAAATTATTAGAACATGATGAAAGTTTATTAAATAAATTAAATCGTTCACTGCAAATTTGTATTACACCAGAAGAAGCTTATCCACGGATCCATTTAATTGCCCAAGATTTATTTCCAGACTTAAATGGAGGCTTGTCAATCTATAATAAAGCAGCAAATCAAATGGAAACAGTAGTTCAGTGGGGAAAAGAACAGCTATTGCCAAAAATATTCTTGCCAATAGATTGTTTCCCAATTCGTGAAGCGACTACATATGTGGTTGATGATCCAAATAAATCAGTTCCTTGTACCCATTATCTCGCTCCTCCTCAAGGAGGATATATGGCATTACCACTGATGGTGCAAAATGAATTAATTGGTGTGATACATCTGTTAGCTTCAACTGGCAGAAAATTACCACACCATCAACAAGATATGGCAAATTCATTTGGTAATATTGTAAAACTCGCCATTGCTAATATTAATCTGCGCATGTCATTGAGTGAATTATCATTACACGATCCCTTAACTGATTTATATAATCGACGTTATCTTAATGATATTTTATCGCGGGAATTGATTCGAATTGCCCGTGAAAAAAGTACTTTATGCGTTGCCATGCTAGATATCGATAATTTCAAGAAATTTAATGATGATTACAGTCATTTAGCGGGTGATGAGGTACTTAAATCTATAGGACAATTATTACAGACAAGTTTCCGTGATAGCGACATTTCTTTTCGATTCGGTGGGGAAGAATTTATTGTCGTGTTGTTGCAAACAACATTAGATCATGCGACGAATATCATGGAAGAATTTCGTAAAAAGTTAAAAAATACCTCAACTTATTTTAAAGGCACTCCATTACCTAACATTACGCTTTCAATCGGCTTAGCAGAAGCACCCCAGCATGGAGCTTCTATTGAAGAGATAATAAAGTCTGCAGATCGTGCCCTTTATGTGGCAAAACAAACTGGTAAAGATAAAGTAGAAACTTGCAACAGTGTTTAGCGAATTATTAAATCATCTGCAATGAATGTAAAAATCTACTATTTTCATTCCTAGCAAAATATGAAACAATTCATATATCTTTAATTAGTATATTTGTTTCAATGCAAATTGAATTTCATCAATTACCTATAGAAAGCATCCAAGCAGGTCCATATCAACCCAGACAAGATTTTAATACAAGTGCTTTACAAGAACTCGCGCAATCAATTGCATCTCAAGGATTAATCGAACCATTGATAGTCAGAATCATAGCGAAAGAACGTTATGAAATTATCGCTGGTGAAAGAAGATGGCGAGCTGCAAAACTGGTAGGATTGCAAACAGTTCCATGCCTTATCGGTAATTACACTGATAAACAAGCATGCGCCCTCACCTTGATTGAAAATATTCAACGTGAAGATTTAAATCTGATTGAAGAAGCAAATGCCTATAAACGTTTAATTGATGAATTCAATTATCATCAAGATGAAATTGCTACTCTCGTAGGTAAATCACGTAGCCATATCGCTAATATTTTAAGATTATTAGGTTTAAGTGAAAAAATAAAACATTTAATTCGTGATAAGACTTTATCCTTAGGTCATGCACGGACTCTTGTAGGATTAAGTCCTGTCCAACAAGAATATTTAGCCATGCAGACTATAGAAAAACAATGGTCTGTCAGACAACTGGAACTTGAAGTAAAAACGCTAAAAAATAAAGAAGCAGTTGTTCATAAAAATGCTAAAAAAGATAGAGACGTTGAACGACTACAAACCATCCTGGCTGAGCAGATAGGTGCCCCAGTACAAATAATAAACGACTCTGATGATGGTGGATGGTTAAAAGTAAAATTTTTTGATAATGATACCCTTGCTGGACTTTTGGAACGTTTGGGCTTGAGATATGATTAAACCAAAGGAAACAACATAGATGAAAAGGATCTTAACTGGTATCTGCTTATTGGCATTATTAACAACATCTCAAAGTGCCAGTATACAAACTGAAGTAGACAGGTTAGTTAATCATACTAATCCAAATGTCAATCTTGGTGCCGTAGTTATAGATTTAACCTCAGGCAAAACCTTATACCGTCGTAACGCAGGGAAATTGTACATTCCTGCAAGCAACATGAAGATTTTTTCTGAGGCAGCAGCATTAATGGTTCTTGGCCCAGATTACCACTTTAAAAACCAACTCAGTATGAGTTCTGGTAAAATACAAAATGGGGTTTTGCAAGGAAATATTTATCTACAGCTCAGTGGTGATCCCTCCTTCAACCGTGATGACTTGAAAACTCTGCTCTCCTCTTTAAAAAAATTGAATATTAATACTATTCTAGGCAATGTATTTATTGACAGTAGTCTTTCTGAAGTTGATCCCTATCCTCCAGGTTGGTTAACTTCTGATTTATCTTATAGTTACGGTGCCCCTACAGCGCCAGTTATGGTCGATGCAAATCGCTTGACAGTTACTGTAAATCCAGGAGCTCAAGCGGGTGATCCCGCAAT
Source organism: Legionella longbeachae (assembly GCA_016191305.1). Taxonomy (GTDB): domain Bacteria; phylum Pseudomonadota; class Gammaproteobacteria; order Legionellales; family Legionellaceae; genus Legionella; species Legionella longbeachae_A. Next base: position 2,685 of record JACPOX010000095.1, read on the forward strand.
CGTTGAAGTCGATGATGGTGGTGGATCCATCTCATTAAATAATCAAGCTATAACCAAAGCCAGTGCTAAAAATTGTGGCATAGGCTTTAGTCTGGATCAGGAAAACCATTTAACCGTGCGAGGTTGTGTTGGTGTTGGGCAATGGGCCATACAACAACGCATGGCTATAAAAAATCCATTAATGTATACCCAAGGAATGATTAAAAACCAACTTGCCCAAGCCAACATACAGCTTAATGGTCAAATACAATTGGGTAAAACGCCCAACGGTTCTCTATTAATCGCTAGTCAACATTCCAAGGCAGTATCTGAATTAATGGCGGATACTTTGAAACCTTCCGACAATTTATATGCTGACAGCCTGTATTTGCATGCTGCAGCAAAACTTAAAGGTTCACCTGTCAATTGGCACGCCGCTGAGCCTCTGATTAAAAATTTTTTACAGTCACAAACAGGGATAGATTTTCAAAATGCAATATTTACTGATGGTTCCGGACTATCTCGCTACAGCCTGGTGACCCCTGAGCAAACCATATCCTTATTAAAATTTTTATATCAGCGTTTTCCTTTATCCTACGAATATATATCTGCTCTACCTGTTTCTGGGCGTGATGGTACCTTACAAAAAAGATTTCGTATCCCAACTCAACAAGGTTTTGTTCGCGCTAAAACGGGCACAATGACTGGAATAAACAGTCTTTCGGGGTATTTATATAGCGCTAATGGTCATACTTTAGCCTTTGCCATGTACATCAATAGGCAGCCAGGCAAATCCTCTGGCCCTGGACGACCAGTATTGGATGCATTGTGCACTTATTTTCTGAAAAACAGTCCAAATAGCAGTCGATTAAGCCAAGTTTTTTTGCCACATAAGCGTATTAGCTTTCAATTAAACCCTACTCAAGCTGAAAGACAAAAAACACATCAAGCAAGATGGCGACGTCTAGAGTCGGCTATACGAACAGCGTTTAGAGGTCAATCAGTCAATATAGTCTATCGGGGCAATGAGCTCATCGTAAATGATAAGCAAGATGATCCAGCTAAGGTATGGTCAACATTACAAGCTGTGGTAAAGAAATATCCTTTTGCAGTCTTATTATCATCCAGTACTTTATCGATTAACCCTTTAGGCAGCCCAACCCTAGTCTGGGCTCAGACAGCGGATATTCCAAATCAAGCACAGCGAACTTGGAGTATCCATGAAACTGCTTAAACGATGGAGATTCAATTGAATTCTATTATTAAAATTATTTTGTTGTTAGTTTATTTACTTGATACTTCCTATGCAGCTCCTAATTTTTTAACTATCTCTGATATTCATTTCGGCAAAAATAACTTATCACGTGATGGAGAAGATACAGGCCCAGAATTTCTAAAAATCACTATGAAAGAATTTAAAAAATTAAGCAAAAATGTAGATTTTATCCTTTTTTTAGGCGATTTACCGACACATTCTTTATTTAATAGAGCTAAAAAAGAAGAATATGAGAAAACTGTATTTGACAGCTTGTTTGCAAACGATATTGGATTAAAACCCATCTTTTACATCGCGGGAAACAACGATTCTTTATCTGGAAATTATCAACCTTTTGAATCCAATGGAATTTCTCCTCTAAATTTTGCTTCCCATTGGACGGGCTCCTGTGCTCATTGTAAAGGATTAATTATAGATGAAAGTCATATGCGTCATGATGGCTATTACTCTAGTTATGTCATTCCTGGAAACAAAGAAATTATTTTAATAGCCCTGAATGCAACTCAGTGGACAAAAACCCCCTTACTTTCTAGATATCCAAATCAGGAAAAAGATGCGCTAATGCAACTTTCCTGGCTGGACAAGGAATTAAAAAAACATCGCGGCAAACAACTATTAATCGCCATGCATGAAGCTCCAGGAAAATCGTATAAAGGCAAACCCATTTGGCATAAACGATATTTACAAGATTTCATAAAAATATTGAGTAAAAATAGTAAATTATATGGAGAAATTACCTTACTTACTGGACATTCTCATATGGATGAAATTAGAAAAATTCATTTAGCCGATGGCAAAAATCTATATGCTTATTCTACTCCAGGTATTAGTCGCATCCATCATAATTATCCAGGAATGAAAATTTTTACCCTGAATAAAAAAATGCAAATCAAAAATTTTACTACTTATTACACAAGTCACTTGAATAAATGGGATAACCAACACTATCAAGCACTAAACACCCCCAGTGCTATTTTTTCTAGATGTCGGTCTACAACATTATCTGAATGTCTTAATAAATTAAGTAGCCAACAAGTATGTGAGAATGTAGAGCAAGGTTTATTTTATGGAGTCAAAAGTCCGAATGTATCAAATACAGAGTGCAATATAATATATGGGGTCAATTAAAAATTTCCTGAGTTGACAAGTCAACAAATCAACTCTACCTTTGATAACAGTGATACTTTAAGGGATTAAAAATGAAAGCACTATATAAAGCAACAGCGCGCACACATGGTGGTCGAAATGGTCATATAGAAACCTCTGATGGCCTATTAAGACTGGATCTGGCTATGCCTAAGGAATTAGGAGGACAAGGCGGAGGAACGAATCCTGAAGAATTATTTGCCGCGGGTTATGCTGCTTGTTTTGAGAGTGCCATCCGTCATGTAGCAAATTTACAGAAAATTCCACTACAAGATGCGTCAATACTTAGTCTGGTTTCTTTATACCCAACAGCCGAGCATAGTTTTAAACTTGGCGTGGAATTGCATGCCCATCTAGTGGGATTAAACCAAGAAGATGCAGAAGCATTAGTAGCTAAAGCAGATGAAGTTTGTCCTTATTCCAACGCAATTCGCGAAAATGTTGCCGTTGAAATTAAAATAAGTTCTGAAGAGGATAGAACCTAATAGGTTAAGATCCTTTGCTCTAGATGACGTTTCGTAAGCATTCAATAAATACCGAAGGCACACCCTAGAAATCGGGTGTCTTTCTTAATACTTTGAGTTTGCCTTGCTTAGATTTTTCATCTAACATTTTTTGCTTGGATCGCCTTGTGCGCCGCTTCTTTTGACGCTTTAGCTTTTCTAATTGTTGCTGCTCTTTTGTTTTTTCAGCACATAAAATCGAATGCAATTTTTTACAAAGCCGCTCTCTAGCAAAATAGCGATTATCTTCACGACCTCTTGATTCCTGACATTTGATTTCTATACCAGAGGGCAAATGTTTCAAATAAACAGTTGAAGCCGTTTTATGCAGATTCTGCCCCCCTTTTCCACTGCCCAAGATAAATTTTTCGATGAGATCGTTTTCATTAATAAGAAGTTTTTCCATCCATGCTATTAATTTATCCCATTTTTCTTTACTAATCATATAATTACTTATTATCTTTTAAAATCTGCTCATAACATTATATGACAATTTGGCATCATTAATCTCATTATTAAAGAAAGCAGAATAATTAAGTTGGTTGCTTGGACAGTTCCTGATACTATAAACTTATTTGTCAAAAATTGTCTATGAAAAACAATCCATTTGATCTTATTGTACTTGGTGGTGGAAGTGGCGGTATTGCCACCGCTATTCGAGCTGCTAAATATGGTGCTAAAGTCGCTGTAGTAGAACCAAACCATTTAGGAGGAACCTGCGTCAACTTGGGTTGCGTCCCTAAAAAAATTATGTTTAACGCATCTATGATTAGTGAAATGCTACGACATGCACCTGAGTATGGTTTTTCACCTATAACCACGCAGCTTGACTGGAACACACTGGTTAAGAAACGTAATACATACATTGAGCTCCTAAGAGAAAACTACCTAAAACGTTTTACTCAATTTAATATTACTCGAATTTGTGGTGAGGGTACATTTCATGATGCCCATTCAATAAAAGTAAATGATGCCATCTATCATGCGCAACATATCCTCATTGCTACAGGGGGTAAACCATCACAGCCAATAATTCATGGAGCACAACACACCATAGATTCCGATGGTTTTTTTTCCTTGACGAAACAACCGAATAAGGTCGCAATAATTGGTAGCGGCTATATTGGGGTGGAACTAGCAGGGATCTTTAATAATCTTGGTACTGAAACTCATTTGTTAATGAGAGGAGCACTACCTTTGAGCCGCTTTGATGATGTTTTGGGTAATACTCTGTTAGAAATTATGCAACAACAAGGTATTTATATTCATCAAAATCATAAAGCACATGAAATTAATCTCCATAGCGATGGTAGAAAATCTATTGTATGCCAAAGCGGTTCAATTATTCACGATATAGATGTAATTGTTACTGCAATAGGCAGAGTCCCCAGAACAACTAACTTAAACTTGGAAAAAGTAAACGTCGAGATGAATCAAAATGGTATGGTTTTGGTTGATGCTTTTCAAAATACCAGTATCAAAGGAATCTACGCCTTAGGTGATGTAACTGATGCTCCAGCCCTTACACCTGTAGCTATTGCTGCAGGTCGTCGTTTAGCAGATCGCTTGTTTGGTCAACAACCCGAAGCTTATTTAAATTACGATCAAATCTGTACTGTAGTTTTTAGCCATCCTCCTATAGGCACTGTAGGTTTGAGTGAAAAAGAAGCAACTAAACAGTATGGTAAAGACCAAATTAAAATCTATCAAACTCGTTTTACTCCCATGTTTGATGCATTCGCTGACGAAAAAACGCCCACTGTTATGAAATTAGTTACCTTAGGGAAAGAAGAAAAAATAATTGGCCTCCACGTGATAGGATTAGGAGCAGATGAAATGCTTCAAGGTTTTGGAGTTGCTGTAAAAATGGGGGCTTGTAAAAAAGACTTTGATAATACTGTCGCTATTCATCCCACCAGTGCTGAAGAATTTGTAACCATGGTGTAATCAATATGAATGATTCAATTCGTAATTTTCAAAATACATCTCCTTCTATAGGCCAAAGAGTCTATATTGATCCCAAATCCGTAGTTATTGGGGATGTCTATTTGGGTGATGATGTATCCGTTTGGCCTATGGCCGTCATTCGCGGAGATGTAAATTCGATTAAAATAGGTAATGCTTGCAGTATTCAAGATGGAGCTGTTTTGCATGTCACTCACGATGGCCCTTATACTCCCGGGGGACAAGCCTTGATTTTAGGACAAGGAATTACTATTGGACATCAAGCTGTTTTACATGCTTGTACCGTTGATGATTACTGTCTGATTGGTATGGGCGCGTTGATTTTAGATGCGGTTCACATACAACATCATGTAATGGTTGCTGCTGGGAGTGTGGTATCTCCCGGAAAAATATTGGAAAGTGGCTATTTGTATCTGGGAAATCCCGCTAAAGCCGTCAGGAAATTAACCGAGCAAGAATTACAAAAATTGGAATATTCTGCGCATCATTATGTAAGACTTAAAGATAAATACCTAGGAACTGCTTAGTTAAAAGTGTTGTAGGTTCGGCCCCTGGCCCAACATGAACCCCGTCCTAACGTATCGCTCTTTGTTGGCCGGGGCCCAATACAACAAGTTAACCACCACGGCATGGTTTTAACGCCACATTTATCGGCCCGCTAAAGCAATTGCTGCTGGTGTATACTCATAATCTAAATCACGAGCAACCGCATCAAAAGTAATTTTACCTTGATGAACATTTAAGCCATTTAGTAAATGTTTGTCATTTAACAATGCTAATTTCACCCCTTTACTTGCAATACTTAAAATAAAAGGTAATGTTGCATTATTTAAAGCAAAGGTTGAGGTTCTTGGTACGGCCCCTGGCATGTTGGCAACACAATAATGCACTACATTATCAACAACATAAGTAGGTTCTTGATGAGTTGTTGCACGACTTGTTTCGAAACATCCCCCTTGATCAATGGCTACATCAACTAATACTGAGCCAGGACGCATTGATTTGAGCATGGCCCGCGTCATCAATTTGGGAGCGGCAGCTCCGGGAACCAATACGGCGCCAATAACTAAATCAGCACCAGCCACATATTTTTCTATTGCATCTGCAGTAGAATAGACTGTATTAATCTTGGAACCAAATTGAAAATCCAATTCATTTAAACGCTGTAAAGAACGATCAAGAACAGTTACTCGTGCTTCCATACCCATAGCCACACGTACCGCATTAGTACCAACAACTCCACCACCGATCACCACTACATTTGCTGCAGCAACCCCAGGAACTCCACCTAACAATACACCACTACCACCTTGAGCCATTTCTAAACAATGAGCACCAGCTTGAATCGACATACGTCCAGCAACTTGGGACATGGGAGTCAATAAAGGTAATCCCCCATCATCTTGGGTTACTGTTTCATAAGCAATTGCAGTGACACCTGATTCTTTAAGCATACGTGCCTGATGAGGATCAGGAGCTAAATGCAGATAGGTAAATAAAGTTTGACCTTCTCGAAGACGTTTGCATTCAATCGGCTGTGGTTCTTTTACCTTGATGATTAATTCAGCTCTGGAGTACACTTCATCCGCGCTATCAACAACCTCTGCTCCGGCATGACGATAATCTTCATCAGATATACCTATTCCTAGTCCAGCGCCCTTTTCTACTATCGCAGAGCTCCCCACTCTCAGAATTTCTCTAATACTAGAAGGAACCAGGCCCACACGATTTTCTTGAGGTTTAATTTCTTTTGGAACACCTACTAACATAGTTTCTCCCTCCAATGTATTTTGTATCTATTCACCACATTTTTTGAGTATTGATTTCGATGAACTGCGATAAATAATTATTGTTTTTTTAATTGTTCTATTAACTGAGGCACCAACTCAAATAAGTCACCGACCAAACCATAATCAGCAATTTGAAAAATAGGAGCATCCTCATCTTTATTAATGGCAACAATTATCTTTGAATCTTTCATACCCGCTAAATGCTGAACTGCTCCAGAGATACCTAATGCTATATAAAGCATCGGCGCGACGACTCTTCCCGTTTGCCCTACTTGATAATCATTCGGAACAAAACCTGCATCTACAGCAGCACGAGATGCACCCACAGCTGCACCCAAAACATCCGCTAATTCTTCAACCAACTTAAATTTCTCAGCACTTTGTAAACCTCTTCCACCCGAAACCACAATTTTAGCACTACTTAAATCTGGACGCTCTGACTTACTTAGCTCATGTTGAATAAACTGTGTATTCTTAGCGATCAGCTCTTTATCAATCATCTCAATACAGCAACTCGTTTGATTTGCTATTACTGGATTAAATGCCGTGGTTCGAATAGTTAAAATTTTTATATCATCAAGGACACGTACTGTTTCTAAAGCATTGCCTGCGTATATTGGGTGTTCAAATGTATTACCATCAATAATTTTAATAACATCAGACACCTGAGCTACGTCTAATTTCGCTGCAATGCGTGGTGCAATATTTTTACCAAAAGTATTGGCAGAAACTAATATCGCTTTAAATGAATGCGCGAAAGAAAAAATTAAATCACCTATTTGTTCAGCCAATGGATGTTCATAACAAGGCTTATCTATGCACCAGACAGCATGTACCCCGGCAAGACTTGCGGCTTGTTCCGCAACAGCTTGACATTGATAGCCTACAACGAGCAAAGTTGGTGCGCCACCCAGTTCCAATGCAGCTGCTAATGTATTACGGGTAGATGGGTGTATTGTTTGATTGTTATGTTCAACAAGTACTAAAGTGCTCATTACTCCTCCTTATCAAAGCACTTTGGCTTCATGCTGTAATTTATCTAATAACTCAGTCACCGACGCCACCTTTACTCCTGCATTACGCACCTCTGGTGCACTAACTTTTAATACCTCAAGGTGTTTTTTAAGTGACAATCCCATATTTTCCAAATCATGTATCTCTAAAGGCTTTCGCTTTGCTTTCATAATATTAGGAAGACTGGCATATCGTGGTTCATTCAAACGCAGATCGGTGCTTACTACGGCAGGCAATTGCACGCTTATTGTTTCGAGACCACCATCAATTTCACGGGTTACCTTGAAATGCTCTCCACTTACTTCTATTTGGGAAGCATATGTAGCTTGTGGCCAATTTAATAAAGCAGCGAGCATTTGTGGTGTCTGATTGTTATCACCATCGATTGCTTGTTTTCCCATCAAAACTAAATCCGGTTTTTCATCCTCAACAATTTTCTTTAATATTTTTGCGATATTCAGGCTCTCTAAAGAATCCTGTGTTCGAATCAACAGTGCTTTGTCAGCACCTAAAGCCAGCGCATGCCGCAAAATCTCTTGTGAGCTATCTGGACCTATGCTTACTGCTACAACTTCAGTTGCCCAATTTTTTTCACGCAGGCGTATTGCTTCTTCTAAAGCAATCTCATCAAAAGGATTCATTGCCATTTTGATATTTTGTGTTTCAACTCCGCTATTATCCGACTTGACCCGAATTTTGACATAGGGATCGATTACACGCTTCACTGCCACGAGAATTTTCATAATTCCTCACTGGAAAATCAAATCAAAGGCATCTTGCCAGAGATACCAGGTCTAATTCAAGGGGTTGAAACTATTTATAATAGTTTTATTTCTCTAAAGAACCCGTAATAGCTAAGGTTTGTTTCTCAGGAGTATTCGTCTTGAGTAAAATAATTACACGCTCAGCCCTATCAACTGCTAAAGCGGTACTCCCTCCTTGAGAATAAACTACTGGATTTTTTTTAATCAGATCCAAAGCGGAATATGCTTTTTCTATTTTCTCTTCTACTGGTAATTCATCATCCTTGTCTATCACGCGCATTTTTAATAAAAAAGATTCCAAAGCACGCGACTTGTCTCCTCCTGCACGCCAATTTTTAAAAAACTGTTGGTTTAATAGCCCAAGATAAGATTCAACAGGTGCTGCAATCATTTTTAATTGTGCCGTTTGAAAATTGTCGCTGGTACTTATATTTTTATTTGCCAATATTAAATCCATACAGATAGAGTTTTCATCAGATTCTTTATTCTTAAACTTCTTATTAGAAGTACCCGGAATTAATGGAGATAAAATAGAAGAACCTATTTGTAAACTCAAATCATAACACTGTCGAGATGCCCAAAAAGTCATTTCAACCAAACGAACCAGCAAGGTTGACGTAGTAGTCGCAGTAACCACACTAAATGTTTGTAATGTATAACCAAGCTCCTGCAAATCTTTTGAACCACTTCTTGAAAAATATTGTCCACTTTTTAGCAAGGCAAAATAAAGTGCATAAACAACAAATAATTCTTCAGCAAAAACAAAAGTACCGAAGCTGATAAAAATCATAGGAAGAAATGAAACCAAAGCTCTTATTCCTTTAGGTTTTATTTTCCCTACTTTATCAAAATAGTCAGTCGATTCATGTAATAAATCAAGCAAACTTGTATAAAAACTACGCTCAGTAAAAGTTCTGGCATTTATTTTTAAAGTTTCCAACCACCTTTTAAGATCTTCTTGTGAATCAATGTCTTCAAATTTGATGGATTTAAACTCTTCTGGAGAAAATAATTTTTGATAACACACAGACAATGTTTTAAAACAAGCTCCATCATTGCGGGCTTCAGATAAATTTTGCTCTATCCACTTGATTTCTGGTGAGAAATTTTCTTTACGGTCGGGATGGAAACATACTGTTAAGCGTTTGTAATTTTTCCTTATTTTTATTTTATCAGGACCATCTTTCAACAATAATTTATTGATTAATTTAATAAAATCCGCATCTAATCGTAAAAGAGCTTCTTTATCCAAATTACTTAAATAAGATACCTTCTCTGCATCGTAGCTGGAATAAAGACTAACCAAAGTTTTTAATTCAGTTTCTATAGTCATAATCACTCCTTGAATTGACTGTTCAGGTCTCTGTTAAAACCCGAACTAGACTTTATTTCATCTTAATATGGCATAATACAACCTTTTGCTTAGGGTTTACTATTCAGGCCAAAATCAGCTCATTTTGGCTTGAACTAGCGAAATATCAACAGATCTAATTATCAGCAAAACTGATTTGCTACGATTCAATTGCTGAATTTAGGTTAAACCAATTTCTCTTTTTAAGATACTCAGTAAGAAAACCAACAATAAATAAACTAATATAAAAAGCACTCATCACATCACTTAAATAATGACGACATAATAAGACTCTCGTTGCCACAACCAGTAGGGCTCCAATAAAAAAAGTATAAAAGTATCGCGGGAACAACACACTCAAACTTGCAGCCAAACTAATGACGGTTATTGTATGTCCCGATGGAAAAGACCAATAGCTTTCATTTAATTTAAACCAGTAAAAACCAAACTCATTACTTGTAAATAATAAATCTGGTCGTGCACGACTTAAGCTCACTTTCAAAACCAGGCAAATCAAATTTGCTACTAATAGACAAACTAATAAATACCAAGCTCTTGCTTCATAAGCAGAGTTAATTTGTATGTAGCGAAAATACAATCCGCCAAAAACAAATAAAATAATATAAATAATCCATTGTCCTAAAGTAGTTAATAATTTCAATACAGGCACTTTATTAATGAAATCAAACTGATAGAAATAGGTTGCCAAAGGTTTATCTACAAAATAATAGACTAAAATCACTAAAATTGTATAAAGAACAATAACCCAAGGTTTTTTAATAAAATAATATACTTTTTCAAACTGTGTCATTCATTAGATTCCTTATTCCATGTTTTACTCGGCCTTGACCGCCATTTCGGCCCCTACGTCCCGCGACTTGTGCGCGAGTTCCAATACTGGTTCTGATTCTAAACTCCGCGGAGCGTAGCGGCATTCGAGGCCTTTCACTCTATAGCTAAATAATTCCAGTAGTATAGTATTGTTTTATTCAGTTTAAAATTAGGGTGTGTCAACAACCCCTATTAATAAATTCATATTAACATTTTTTTTCAGATGGCCATCAAATAACAATTCAATCAACTTTTGATTTTTATTTATAAAGTCACCTGCTTTTTACTTGTTATCAACAGCCAGTATTCGTTAGAATCAATAGAAATTAATATGAGTCAATTTTTAATGCTAGAGTTTACCTTAATCCAGAAAATATGCATTTGGGCCATTCCGGTTTTACTCGCCATCACCTTACACGAAGCAGCTCATGCTTATGTTGCCTATCGCTGTGGAGATACTACTGCAAAAATGCTTGGCCGTTTAAGTTTAAACCCAATTCGTCATATTGACCCTATCGGCACAATATTTATCCCCTTATTGATTGGTGTATTAACTCAATTCAATTTTGTTATAGGTTATGCCAAGCCAGTTCCAATTAACTGGACCCAATTTCGTCATCCTCGCCGTGATATGATTCTCGTGACACTTGCTGGGCCCTTCTCTAATATTATTATGGCAATTATGTGGGCGGCGGGTTTAAAATTTGCGATAACTTTTCATCCAAAAATAACATCTATGCCAATGCTTTTTCTTTATGCTACAGCATTAGATGGGAGTCGAGTAGTGAGTAGTCTTTTGCCTCCAAGACAATCTATAGCTTACGAAAAAATTGAACCTTATGGATTTGTTATTCTGATCCTTTTAATGTTTACAGGTATTTTGGGAATGATATTAACTCCATTAATCAATTTGGGCCTCACTACACTGAGTATGATTTTTCAAATATGAATATTCTTGCAGACGCCTCGCTCCCAGGATTAGAGCAAGCATTTCCCAAACCTTTTCACTTAACGCTGTATCATCATCCTGAAGAAATTGCTTCATTGCTGCCTAAACAAGAGGTTCTTTTTTGTCGATCTACGTTAAAAGTAAATCACTCTTTATTAAAAAACCATTGTTTACGTTATGTTGCTACGGCAAGTAGTGGCACCGATCATCTTAATCATAGTTGGTTACATTCCCAAAATATTCAGATTATTGATGCCAAAGGCTCTAATGCAGGAGCCGTCGCTGACTATGTGATTGCTTGTCTTGCTTTCCTGAATCAACAAAATCTTGTTCATGGCAAGAAAGCAGGCATTATTGGATTAGGCAAAGTTGGGGTTCAAGTTGCTACTCGCTTGCAAGCTGCACACTTTCATACATTTAATTACGATCCACTAAAAGAGTTGCAAACAGCCAATTCCTTTCAGAGTTGTATTTTGGAAGATTTATATCAAGTTGATCTCTTGTGCATTCATGCCGAATTGCATCAAGCACCACTTTATCCCAGCGCTCATTTAATTAATAAAACTTTTCTTGCTCAATTAAAACCTGGATGTATTATTATCAATGCAGCACGAGGAGGAATTGTCAATGAGGAAGATTTACTAAGCTCTCATAATGCTTTAACTTATTGCACAGATGTTTACCTGAATGAGCCAACTATTGATCAACGTATTATCGATAAAGCGATACTTTGTACGCCACACGTAGCAGGCCATAGTCTTGAAGCAAAATTTGCTGCTGTTTCCATGATCAGTGAAAAATTACATCAACTAGCTGACCTACCAACACCACAATTTACAAAGCCCCAATTACCCAACAAAATACTCTTGAATTACGAAGCACCCTGGTATAAATCTATATTAGAAATATATAACCCCCATCTAGAAACATTAGAATTAAAAAAAGCCTTAGATATTAAGGCTGCTTTTTTAAGTTTGCGTAAAGCGCATCAAAAGCGACATGATTTTTCACTTTATTTTAAAGACCCAATTTTGAACGATCAAACCAGATTGTTATTAGGTATGTAAAAAAATAACCTCTCAAATGAAATACTTATGTGCTTGCTGCTCAGAAGATAATCTAAATTTCTTCATTGTAAATTACACAATCAAATGATACTCTTTCCAAGGATTTTATAAAATAAAAAGGAGTATGGATATGTCTTTAAGAATAAAATTAACTGCTTTTGCAGCTGCCTTAGTTCTCGCTGGTGCTGCTTTTGCAAATGATGAAATCTGCCCTAATTTAAGTGACATGCAAGCTGAAGGAATCTCAGCGACTGAACAAATAGGGAACAACGTTTATGTCGGTTTTTCACTGAGTAACTTCAACTCAGAGCCATGGGGCTATGCGATAGGTCCTGTTCTAGCAGATTCAGATGACGAAGCGATAGATATAGCAAATGATGTTTTAGCAAACATGTCCTCTCAAGGATACCCGATACAACTTGATGATGACTATTTAGTTTGTCTCTATGACACAGGTAATCCTTTTATTTACTCAATTGCAATCCGCGGTGCAGGAGTGGGTCCAATGAAATTAAAACAGTATTTGCAAAAAATTCACTAATTTGTTAATACTTCCTCATATCCAGATTGAACTATAGCGTCATCTTGGAAGTAAGTTGTTGATTATTTATTTATACAAGGAGTAATAAAATGTCTTTAGGATTAAAGTTAACTACAATTACAACCGCTTTACTAATTGCTGGATCCGTTTTTGCAGAAGAACCAATTTGTCCAAATCTTAGCGATATACAAGCTGTAGGTATCAACATGGCGTCACAACTTGGATATGATCTTTACGTCGGTTATACAGTCAATGATTATAACACTTCTTCTACATGGACCTTTGGTATTGGACCAGTGGAAGCTGATTCAGATGAAGACGCCATAGATATATCCAATGATATTTTAGCCGATATGAGTGGGCCTGGAGTTCCTACAGAAAGTGATGGTCAAATGCTTTGTGTTTATGAAACGGGTGATCCTAATCTTTTTGCTGTTGGAATTAAAGACTTTGAGGGAATGTCTCCAATGAAATTCAAGCAATATATGCATAAAGCACACTAACACAGCTAAGGATTTCATTGTAGGTTGGGCCAGGGGCCCAACCTACATTCTAATTATGCATTAATCGTCTAACTACTTCCTGATCAGAAAAAGCATATTTCACAGTACCCATCTGTTGGTAAGCCTCATGACCTTTTCCTGCAATTAAAATAACATCATCTTTATCCGCTGCATTCAAAGCATAAGCTATCGCCTCTTCTCGATCAATTAGTTGGATTACATTAGATGATAAAGAAACTCCTTTTGCTATCTCATTAATTATCATTTGCGGATCTTCAGTACGAGGATTATCACTAGTAATTACTATTTGATCTGCGAAGCGGCTAGCAACTTCTCCCATGATAGGTCTTTTGGTTTTATCTCTATCTCCCCCACAACCAAAAACCACCCACAATCGTCCTTTTTTCAATTGATTTAAAGTAATTAACACATTTTTCAAAGCATCTGGAGTATGAGCATAATCAACAAGAACATAAGGAGAATTAGCAACAATTTCCATACGGCCAGGAGCTGCTTTTAATTTTTTCATTACATCCACTATCTGCTCAGGTGCATAGCCTGAAGCGAATAAACTACTAAACACAGCCAGACTATTGTAAATATTGAATTCACCCAAAGCATTAATTTGCAGTTGATACTGTCCCCAAGGCGAATGAACATCAATTTTAGTACCGTTGATATCCATAAACCAGTTTACAGCTCGCACATCACAATCGTGCTGCATACCATAAGTTATTTTTCTAACATTTGGCTTAACTACTGCTGCCATCATTTTTTGATATGCATCATCTTGATTAATAATTGCCCAGCTCAATAACTCTTGAGCAAATAATAGTGATTTTGCTGCAGCATAATTTTCCATGCTTTGGTGATAATCTAAATGATCTAAGGTTAAATTTGTAAATATAGCTTGCTTAAACTCAATACCCTCAACCCGATGCTGCACCAAAGCGTGAGAAGACACTTCCATGCAAACTTGTTTGATGTTTTGATTATTATATTGATGCAATAACTTCTGCAAACGTAATGAATCCGGAGTAGTATTGTCCAATAGCTTTAATTCATTTACATTGCCTTGGCCAATTGTACCTATGTATGCTGCGCCTTGACCTAGTAGGTGATGTGCCTGAGCTAATTGATAAGCAATAGTCGTTTTGCCATTAGTTCCAGTCACACCTATTACAGTTAGAGAGCTCATTGGATCGTCATAGAACTGTTTAGCAATTAAAGCAAGTTTCATCGCCAATTCGGGAATGGGAATACAAGGAACCGATGTTGGTAATATGCAATCATCAGGAAAATGAATGGGATCATAGGCTACTGCAGCGGCACCTGAAGAAACAGCTTTATCGATAAATAAGCGTCCATCAGCGGCTGCTCCAGGACATGGATCTGGCCGCCGTCGAGAAGCTCGACGCTGCGCGCGCCCGCGATGCCGTCGAGGGTGCCGCGCGCACGCGCGTCTCCCAGCTCAGGAACATACATGTTCCTAAGCTGCAAATTCATCAGTAGGTATATTAAACAATCGCAATGCACCCGACATCACTTTAGAAAACAAAGGAGCAGCAACTGCAGCAGCATAATAACCTTTCCGAGAAGGTTCATGAATAAATACAACTACAACAAATTTAGGTTTTGAAACCGGTGCTATACCTATAAAGCTTGCTGTGTATTTTCTATCTTTATACCCATCTTTTCCTGCCACACGAGCAGTACCTGTTTTTCCGGCCACACGATATCCTGGTACCCGTGCGGCAGTACCTGTACCATCCCTTAATACAGCTTCCATCATTGACAATACTTGCTTTGCTGTTTCAGACTTTATTACTTGTAGGCCGGAAGTAGGCGGATCATTATGCAGCAAAGTTACTGGAATCAATTGACCCTGATTAGCAAAAATCATATTCGCTTTAGCCAATTGCAAAGCAGTAACTGACAAGCCATATCCAAAACTCAAAGTAGCTAAAACAAAAGGATTGGCATCTTTAACATTAACTATTGCTCCTTCACTTTCTCCAGGATAAGTACTTTCGGTACGCTGACCAAAACCGCAACGCTGCAATAGCCCAATTAATTGCTCCGGCGGGCTAGCTAAAACCATTTTCGTTACCCCAACATTACTTGAGTGCTGCAAAATACCAGTTACATCCAAAACACCATAATTATGAATATCACGCACAGTATGGCCATGTACTCTCATCCAGCTTGGATTCGTATCAATAATCGTTTTAGGTGTAAACAATCCAGTTTCCAAGGCACTAGCTATACTAAAAGTCTTAATTACCGAACCAGGCTCAAACATATCGGTAACTGCTCTATTCCTATAAGAATCTTTATCATAACGACCTCGTGAATTAGGATTATATGAAGGTACATTGGCCATGGCTAAAATTTCACCGTTTTCTGAATCAACTACGACAACAGAACCCGACTTTGCACCAAACTCTTCCACCGTTTTAGTTAATTCACTATATGCCAAATATTGCAAGCGTCTATCAATACTTAAAGTCATGTCTCGTCCGGGACGCGGTTGCTTTATTATCCCTAATTCTTCAATAATCTGCCCTAATCGATCTTTAATTACACGTTTTTTACCTACGACTCCTTTTAACCAATCTTGATAGGCCAGTTCAATTCCTTCTAAACCTTGGTCATCTACATTAGTAAATCCTATCAGTTGGGAAATACTGTCTGAATCAGGATAATAACGTTTAAATTCCTTTTGAAAATTAACACCTGGAATTTTAAGTGATTTGATTTGTTTCGCTAAAGGTGGTGGTAATTGTCTTTGCAAATAGAGAAACTCTAACTCTTTATTCTCTGCATCAACTATTTTTCTGCTTAATTGTTTTGGGGTCAAATGCAGAAATTTAGCCAAAGACATAAACTGTTCTTTATCTGGAGAAAACTCTTTAGGATTTACCCAGACTGATTCAACAGGAGTACTAATAGCCAAGGGAGTACCATTCCTGTCCATGATCATCCCTCTATGTGCAGGAATATCCACGACACGCAAACTGCGTGCATTACCTTGACCTTGCAAAAATTGGCGATGTAAGACAGTTAAATCAACCATACGCCAAATAAGAACAAGCAAAATAAAGGAAAAAAAAGTAGATACTATGATAAGTCGGTTACAATGAGTTGATTTTTTCATGGATATTTATCCATCTGTAGCCTGACTGGGACGAAGCTGTAACCTGGGTTTATTAGCCTTAACTAATCCTAGGTCGCACCTTCGCGTCTATCCAGCTACCTTATCTACGTTATTAAAATAATGCCAATGGTACTCGTTTGAAACTAAAACTTCTACTGTTGTGATTGCAACCAATAAGTATTTTTACTTGTTGGCAAAACCATTTGCAGTTTATCTTTGGCTAATTCCTCAACCCGAGCTGGGGTAGCCAAACTTGCTTGTTCCAAAAGTAATTGTCCCCATTGCAACTGTAAATAGTGCGTTTGTTGTTCCTGATGCTCAACCTGGCTTAAAGTCACTCGATACGAATTAGTGCTGTATACAACCGCCAGAGCACTAATTAATACAGAAACTAATAATATGATTAGCATGTATAATGATTTAGACATTTGCATCTCTGCCAGTTGACCATTAAACAAGGTACCTTGATTGATTACTTTAGCTGCAGCATTCATGCTAATTTCTCCCCTATTCTGAGCACTGCACTTCGAGCTCTTACATTCTCTTTTACTTCATTTTCTTGTGGCATTATAGCCTTACCTATTTTCTTAAAATTAGTCATGAGTTCTTCGTAGCGAATAGGTACTTCTGGAGGAGGCTTTATCCCTTGTTCTTTATCACGCATAAATTGCTTCACAATGCGATCTTCAAGAGAGTGGAAACTAATCACTGCCAATCTTCCATTTGGTGCCAAAACATTGAGACATTGCTCCAGACAATTTTTTAAATCATTTAACTCCTGATTCACATGAATCCGAATCGCTTGAAATACGCGTGTTGCCGGATGCTTGTGTTTTTCCCATTTTGGATTTGCTTCCTTGACTATTTCTGCCAATTGCAAAGTGGTGGAAATAGGAGTTCTGTTTCTTGCAGCAACTATTGCCCTTGCTATTCGACCAGCAAAGCGCTCTTCGCCATAAAGTCTGAAAATAGAAGCCATTTCATCTGCCTCCGCTTCATTAATAAATTGTGCTGCACTCATAGATTGAGACAAATCCATGCGCATATCCAATGGCCCTTCCTGCATAAAACTAAAACCCCTTTCAGGATTATCCAATTGCGGGGAAGACACTCCTAAATCAAGTAAAATGCCATCTACCTTTTCCAATACTCCCACTTCACTAGCGAATGCTTGGATTTTTGCAAATGAACCCTGAAATATATGGAATCGGCTATCCTGACCAAAATGATCTTTTGCATATGCTATTGCATCTAAATCTTTATCTATGGCGTACAAACGACCTTGTTCATCTAATAAACTTAAAATTTCCCGGCTATGACCGCCTCGGCCAAAAGTAGCATCAAAATAGATTCCTCCACTTTTAATGGCCAAACCTTTTATTGATTCATGTAATAATACTGATTGATGCATTGCCATTTATGTTTCCATTACAAAGAAAACGTTTTCATTTCATCGGGTAAACCCGCAGCTCCTGAGCTTTCCTCAGTTAACCATTGCTCACGTCGGGTTTCCCAAAGGTCCTTACTCCACACCTCAAATTTATTTCCTTGGCCTATCATCACTACATCTTTTTCCAACTGCGCATAATTTCTTAAAACTGTTGGCAATAACACCCGACCATTAGTGTCGAGTTCAACATCGCTAGCATGACCTATCAACAAACGTTGTATTCTTCGTGCAGCAGCATTAAAACTAGGTAATTTTTGTAAATTATCTTCAATTAACTGCCATTGAGCTGCGGTATAAAGTAACAAACATGTTTCTTCAGTATCAATTGTTACCACTAAAGGCGTTTTTTCTTCAGCACCCAACGCAGATCGATATCGCGTTGGAATAGCTAAGCGCCCTTTAGTATCAATTGTGATGGCATTTATTCCACGAAACATGGTTTTTTTAATGTGGAGTTTTTATTCCTCCACAATTCTCCACTTTTTTATTATTTTATCCCACTTTTATACACTATAGAAACACATTTCTTCATGCGTCAAGCTAAAAACCCACTTTTCAGGTAATTTATTTTACATTAACAATACCAATGATTAGAAACTAACCGAAAAGATAAATTTATGACCCAATGAGCACTGAATTATTGCTATTCAGAATTATTGCTATTCATTGATTTTTTTAGATTGTTCATTTAAGATTATATTTTAATTAAGTTGAAATAAATTAGGGCATATCGATGAAAATAGCATTTTTCTTAGACAGTGGTTGTACGACCCAAAAAAAAATCGATGAGAATATTACTAAAATAAATGAGATAAACCTTAAAAAGAAAAAATCTTCTTATTTCATTGAACCCGAGAACTGTGTAAGTATTGAAAAAGCCAAGGAGTTGCTTTCAGACATCGATATTCAAAGCACAGAAAATTTGTCTGTCTCCCAAGAAGAACCATTTAGTTTAAATAACCTTACCCGGATAGATAGATTAAAAATGTCTCATGAAACATTTTTTCAACCTAAGTCGGACTCTCAAAACATATCCAGTTCTATTGAGAATGATCTTCATCTTGCTTGTACGTCATTAATAATCGATGAGAATATTAAGATTTAAATCTAGCTTTAAGATTGACTATTCATTAAAGCTGCCAAGCGTATTCCTTGAAGAACCAAATCAGGTATCAAATGATCGTACAAATCTTGTTTATCAAATAAAGAAGCAAAGCCTCCTGTAGCTAAAACCAAAGCTTTATTTGTACCAAAAGCTTCTTGAGTCATTCGCAAAATCAACTCTCGACAAGCTCCGAGAACACCATAGTAGACACCCGACTGAATGCTTTCTATTGTAGTTCGACCTATACAATTTTCAATTTTTATTATTTCTACCGCTGGGAGTTTAGCCGTATTTTTTGATAAAGCATCTACTGATAACCTTACACCAGGTAAAATAGCACCGCCCAAGTATGCTTTCTGGCCACTGATAACGCAAAAAGTAGTTGCCGTACCGAAGTCAATA
>JACPOX010000224.1 GCA_016191305.1 Legionella longbeachae
TACTAGCTAACATCATGTTGGATATTCCAACATGATACAGTCAAAATATAACACATTTTTTATGTTTTTTTTGGCTATTAATCAGATGAGTTGGACGAAGGGAATCCTCAAGACTGATAAGATCGTTTGTTCTATTTGCGAATAATAATTGTAGCGCCGCCAAATCAAACTGCCCACCACCACCTAAAGTGTGTGGCATGCCTCCGCAACCGGCACCCCACGCGCCTTTATATACAGCAATAGATTCACCCAGCTCAGAGTCAGTCGCAAACCAAAACACTTTTTCCCCAGTCAGCCTGTTAGTAAATTGTTTTGATGATTTGGGCCGTTGGGTAAATTTTGGTATAGGGAAAAAGGGTTCGTTACTACAATACTCATCCACCGCATGAGCAGGCAATAATCGCTGTTTTGCGCCGACTTTCAGCCATTTCTCTTGGGTAGGATTAAGAACATATGCCTTAAGGGCCTTAATGATAATTTTATTAAAATCGAAATGCTTTTCAGTTATAGTATTACCATTAAGTGTGTACGTAACTCCTCTCTCTTTAAACTGATTTAGTAAACCATATAATCTAGCTTTTATTCGCGCACCTTTTTCATCTTTAGGTAAGCACTCAAGCATCTTTGTCCACATGTGCTTATCTAAAGCCCACAAGGCATATTCAAAACCACTCACTTTAGGAAAACTTCGTTTTGACAAATCAGTCACTTGACCTTGCATATCAATTAAATCAGGATGTAGTGCAAGCAAACTCCCAACCATTGCGTATTCCCCACGAACAACATGGTGTAAAAATCGATTTACAAGCAATGAATTTAAGTATTTTGTATCACTTTTAAACAACCCAATATTAACTTTAGATGTTCGAATAAAAGTGAGTAAGTCAGGCGTTGGTAAATCTTGAAAAATTTTACATTTAAGCACAGTAGGTAAATCTGAAAACTGCTTTACTTGCATAGTTCATCTGGTAACAGCTAGGAATAGGATTGAATAATAAATGATCTAACTGGATTTGTAAACAACAAAAAAATCACCTGCCAATCAAAAAGCCCATGATTAGCACAAAAGAGCCCCAATACAGATAGCACTATCAGCAATATTAAATGTGGCAAAATGATGATGTTTATAATATACATCAATAAAATCAACCACATAGCCATGAAATGCTCTGTCATATAAATTGCCAATAGCCCCACCTAATATAAGACTAATCCCTGCAGAAAGTAATCGTGGTTGGTTAGAAGCACGATACAACCAAACAGCAAGTATTATGCTCATGATTAAGCTAAATCCAGCAAAAAACCATCTATGCCATCCTCCGGCACCACTCAAAAAACTAAAAGCAGCGCCAGTATTATAAGCTAAAGTAAGATTAAACATGGGAAAAATAGGCAATGGTTTATATGGAGTTAAAAAAATACCTACTAAGTATTTACTCACTTGATCGCAAACGACAACGACAAAACTAAGTATAAACCAATACCATTTTTTCATATAAATTGCCTCTCTTCTTCTTGACCACTGATATTCCCGACACAGCGTAAACATAACTCAGGATGCTGAGTATCTTTACCAACATCAGGCCGCCTATGCCAACAACGAGCACATTTTTCATGCGTACTTGCCGATACAGTTAGGGAAACACCACATTCAGTAGTCACTAATCCAGCTGGAGCTGCACTCAAAGGGTGCACTGTTGCACTCGAAGTAATAAGTAAAAAACGCAGTTCTTCACCTAAACGAGTCAGTTTAGGTAATACTTTGCTATCTGCATATAAACTTACTTCTGCTGCCAAAGCAGAGCCAATCTCTCCTTTTTGCCTTTTTTCTTCTAATGCTTTATTTACTTCATCACGAATTATGTGCAACTCATCCCAATCTGCCATATTCACTGTATCAACCTTTGGCCAAGAATCATACCAAAGCTCGGTAAAAATTGATTCTTGATTAGAGCCTGGTATATATCGTCCTATTTCTTCTGCTGTAAAGGACAATATAGGTGCTAACCAAAGAGTAAATGCTCTGATAATATGATACATAGCTGTTTGACAAGAACGCCTGGCTTGACTTTGTTTTGCGGAGGTATATTGCCTATCCTTAATCAAATCAAGATAAAAACTTCCCATATCCACAGCACAAAAAT
>JACPOX010000226.1 GCA_016191305.1 Legionella longbeachae
ATAAAAAACTCACAAACAAATTTTGTGAATGTTCCAAGTTATCTAGAATAGAATGTGATGATATTGCACAATACGTCTCTTTTGAGCCAAATTACACGCAATTTAGTAATTATAAGACAAATTCTTTAAATTCAAGTCAATTTGAAGAATTATTGCAAAAAAATGAAGAAAATGCACCTACACTTGACAATCAATTCATTGGTATGATTGTTTATACGATGAAAGAAGTTAATGAGCAAATAGAATTCAAAAGCCGGGGTATTCGGAAAAAGAGTGCTTCGTCATCACATGATACAGTAGGCAAAGGTTCAATCCTCGAAGGTTCTAAAACCAATTATATTGCTACAGAATTGGAAGTTGCCGATATTAATATTTATTGTTGGTCTCCTGTGGTGATTACTAGCAAATTCCAATTCATGCTAAAAAATAAAAAAAATATTACTCCTTGGCACGAAGATATTCTTTATTTAACATTAGACAAAGAAAATCAATTTGTAGTTGAATGCTCTTTTCTTGGATTCTCGGGAGAGAAAATAACTCGTACACTCGATCCTTCAGTCGCTTATACTTCTCCTTCAGATTTAGATAAAAAAGATTTCCAAGAAGAAATATTATCGCAAGTTGGAATGCACCCACAACTTTCTAAAAAAACAAGCGTGTATAAAGAAGCCGTTTATTCGCGATTAAAACATCGGGCCTCACAATTAAAAAATAATTTCAAAGAGTATATTTCTCCAATCTCTTACATAAAAATTCATAAAGACTTGGAAAAGCTTGATGTGAGTATAAATCTTAATAATATACCGCTTTTCGAGCATGCTCTATTTATGTTTTCAGGTAAAACATTTATTAACCTACCTTATTTTAGCTCATCAACCAAAGTAAATCATAGCTCTTCTTTCATCGACAACATACCCTGTATGAAAATTGAATTTAAGATAAAAGATAAAATGAAAAATGACTTTATTCCAGTATTTAATGAGTTGAAAAACTTTTTATCAAAACAAGAATTAGACGAATTGATCCTCGTGGAATCTTCAGTAAAAGATAATGTATTTACCTTGCATTTAAACTTAACCTATATTCAGGCTAATATGCCTGCCCTACAAAACATAATGAATGATTTACTAAAAAACGGAAAATCTAGCTACAAGAAAGTTTATAATGAATACAGGGAAGAAAATATAAATGTTAAACCTGCGTTGAATTTTAAAACGAGAAAATTCAAAAAATTAGGTTTAGAATGTATAGATGATCAAAGCAAAAAATCAAAATTTTTAGGCGCAGTCCTTTTAAAAATGTTTAATGCACAGCACCCCTGCCATTTTGCTAGGATTTCAATGTATGAGAAAAAAATTGGTTTCTTTGCCTACTTTTCTCTTTTTCAATTTGATGTCTTTATCACAGAAAAAGAAGCATCAGTCTTATTGAAAAACATTAATCAGTGGATCGAAAAAGAAGAGAGCCACTTAGCTAAAGCCTCGTTTTCTAAAAACAACATTACGCATTATCATCCTTTAAATCCACAGTTGATTATAAGTAGCGAACCTGTTGAAAAGCTGAAAGATGGTATCATTTATCTAAAACCAGAACTTAATTCCTTACTCAGTTGGAATTATTCAGTTTCTATTAATGACAATATTGAATCAGGAACTATAAAATTAAATCAAATTAAAGAGAAATGTCGGCCAGAGAATCTAGAATTATTAACAGCAATTGAAAAAAATAAAGTCTTGGCAACTTTACCTGTACTTTCTCGACTCAAACATGAGATAGCAGACGTTGTGTTTCAAGCTGAGCGATCCGTATTTAGTTTTACCCTAGATCAAAGAATACTTTCCAGTTCTACTTTTATTGATACCATCAAGAATATTCTACAAAGTAAACCACTGGAACTTTCTTCATATTATGCAAAAGACAATCCAATATCTAGCTTCAATATAAATAAGCTGCTTTTAGGTTTAACCTCAGCTTGTCGAAACCACTTGGAAATACTTGCAAAATCTTCTTCGATTATCATTAACGAACATGATGTTATCACTTTTTTCAATCTTTATGTGATAGGTAATATGTCTTTAAGCTACAAAGATATTCAATGGTTGAATCGAACGGATTGGCTAGAAAATCAAGAACAAAAAACATCATGGGGCTTTATTTTAAAATGCATTTATTTTTGTAATCTTTTACTTGCAGAAGCATCACTAAAATCAACCGATTCCCTCTATACAATTTACCAACACACAGCAAAGCAATTAGAGTTAGAAGATTCAGATTTAAAGATAAGTTTAGAGCAGTGGCTAAATAAAGAGTATAACAATTTGATTGAAAATAATACTCCAAAAAAAATAATAGATTCGTTGTAATCGAGTCGGGCGGTGGCCCCTCGCCATAAAACGTATTATACAAGACATATGATAAAGGAAAAATAGACACTAAATTATTTTACTATATACTCTTGTAGCACTTAATGCTAAAAAGTAATTATTTTTAATCAGTGGAGAACAAGATACAATGAATTTAATATTTAAAAATCTTTCGGCACTAGTTCTAAGCTTTAGCGCTATAACCGCTTTTGCAAGTCCGCCTACTCATTTAATCACTCACAACAATACTACTGAAGAATCAAATGCCTTTATATCCGGTGTTCCTTCAATTTACCCAACAGCCCCTATTTCTACAAATAAAGTATTTTGGAATTTAGTGAGGATAGCTTGTCGTCAAAGCCAGCCCAGACCAGACAATAAATGTGAGGCAGTAATCAAAATGGCTCCTTATACTGAAAAGCAAGAAATAGGCAAAGTTACCTTAGATCTTCTCACAGGAAATATTACTCCCAAGAGCTTATCAAAGAATGGATATACTCTGATTGTAAATGGTCTTGGTGAAGCAAGTATTAATAAAAATTAAATTTAATAAAAAAGCCACTCAAAGTGGCTTTTTTATTTGTAGCTCTTTAAAATTATTTTGTTGATACTTCAGGAGTTTTATCAATAATCCAGGTCAATTGCGCACCTACAAGATCTGCCTTGAAATTACCGCCATCGACATCTACATTATACGAAGAAGTTGGGGATAAGATTTGGGTTGAATCAATATTTGGACGATGGGCAGCAAAGATATGAGTATAACCTAGATCGACACCAACATTTGGTCGCCATTGGTAATGAGCACCGAATGCAATAGCCCAACGGCTTACATCTGGTAAGCGAACATTTCTGTCTGTATCATTCGTTGGAGTTTGATCATAGCCTCCACCTACACGCAACATTACTGTTGGAGTAGCATGATAATTTGCACCAACTGCTACACGAAATGCATCATGAAAATTTTGAGGCACAGAAGTGTTAATATTGGCTTCAGTAACCACAGGTCCTATATTAGTATCAGTTATATTTGGAACAACCACGTTATTTAATTGGATTGTTTTAAACAGAGCCCAGCCAGTATAAACAACAGAGCCTAATAAAGCGAATCGCTCATTAACATCCTGATAACCACTGAGGGTAAGCACATCAGGAAATTGTTGTGGGTTACTAAACAAATCATCATTTTGCCAAACTCCGGGAGGAGGTAATGGACCAAGTAGAGGTAAATTATTATTGGCCAGTATTCCTGTTAAACGACTGTGTCCATAGAAAACATGTCGAACACTAGACTGGTAATTAAGCCCAATACGTGTGTGATTGTCATTGAATATTCCCATCACGCCAACATGATATCCGACACCCCAGGAAGATGCTTTATTGTAACTTAAAGAATCCACCATCGCTGGATCATCACCAAGAAGAGTTCCAAAAAGAGTAGGAGCACCAATCATTTGATTAAATTTAACACGAGACCACTGCATGTCTAGTCCGGCTCCAACTGCTAAATTCTCGGTTAAGCGAGTTCCCAGTTCTGGTGAAATATCTGTGGTTAAAACTTC
>JACPOX010000227.1 GCA_016191305.1 Legionella longbeachae
CACAATTCAAGATGCTACTTATAACTCCAGAGTATGGCAAATCACCGCAACTCAGGCGATTTTCAATTTTCAAGCTTGGGCAAGAGTTCAGCAAGCAAAAGCCTCCGTAAAAGCGGCACAAGCTACATTTAATGATGCAGCGCAAGATTTGATCCTCAGGACTGCTAAGGCCTATTTTGATGTACTTTTTGCACAAGATACTCTAAATTTTGCCGAGGCAAAAAAAAGAGCAAATAAACGTCAGTATGATCAAGCCGAACAACGTTTTCAAGTGGGACTTGATCCTATTACTTCTGTATATGAAGCAAAAGCTGCTTATGATCAATCCATAGCTACTGTTATTGCATCACGAAATAATCAAGTAAATCAAAATGAAAATCTAAGAAAATTAACCAATCATGTTTATGAATCCCTCTCACCTCTGCGGGAGGGAAGAATTCCACTGATTAAGCCTGAGCCTAGTGATGTCAATCAATGGGTAGATACCGGAATTAGTCAAAACTACAAATTATTGTCTGCTAAATACAGCCTTGAAAAAGCTCGCGAAAATATGAAAGCTCTTTCAGCCGGAAATTGGCCTACTATTGGAGTTCAAGGAACTACAACGGAAACATCGAATGATGTAAGAAGTAGCAATCCTTTGCTTCCTGCAAATCAGAAACTATCAAGTATCGGACTTGCTCTTAATTTTCCTGTATTTCAAGGGGGATTGGTACGATCTCAAACGCGACAAGCAAAACATGATTTTCATGCAATAAGTGAAAAAATGGAGCAATCCTACAGA
Organism: Legionella longbeachae; assembly: GCA_016191305.1. GTDB lineage: Bacteria > Pseudomonadota > Gammaproteobacteria > Legionellales > Legionellaceae > Legionella > Legionella longbeachae_A. Next base: position 785 of record JACPOX010000227.1, read on the forward strand.
GACGTAGTTGTAAATAGCCGTATTGCCTTTAATACGATCATTGATGGTATCAGTAAAGTAAAAGCAGACAGACAAACTATTATTTCTCAACAAAACTCGCTGGAAAGTACAGAGGCACAATTTGAAGTGGGAACAAGGACGATGGTGGATGTTGTTAATGCTCAGCAACGTTTGTTTGAAGCCCAAAATCAACTTGCAAATGACCAATACGGTTTGATCAATGCTGTCTTAACTTTAAAATATTTAGCAGGGACATTAAATGTTAATGATCTGGAGCTGGTAAATTCTTGGTTAGCAACAACACGGGTTAATGGATTTATCCCAAATGAAAACAACACTACTAAATAGCAACTTTTTTATTCAGGTAATATATGTCCAATCCATCTCAAGTTGAAAAAAAATTACTACATTATACAGGTAAGGCCATTGCTGATTTTAATATGATCCAACGTGGGGATCGAGTTATGGTTTGTCTATCAGGAGGTAAAGACTCTTTTACTTTGTTAACTATCCTGGATAAATTGCGCCGACGATCTGGCAATAAATTTGAACTCTTTTCTTTTACTCTGGATCAAGCGCAACCAGGATGGGATGATGCTGCGTTACATCAATGGCTTGCAGATCGTTCTATCCCATACGAAATCTTAACACGTGATACATACAGTATTGTTAAGGAAAAGATTCCTGCAGGTAAAACTTATTGTTCTTTATGCTCTCGCTTACGTCGCGGTATAATCTATCGTTATGCAGAAGAAAATGGATTTAATAAAATCGCATTGGGCCATCATCGTGATGATCTGATTCGTACTTTAATGATGTCTATCCTATACAATGGTGATATTCGATCCATGCCACCTAAGCTACTCAGTGACAATAAGAAACATATCGTTATTCGTCCACTATCTTATGTGCAGGAAAAAGACATCATTACTTATGCTAATGAACAGGCTTATCCCATAATTCCTTGTACTCTTTGTGGTTCTCAAGAAAACTTGATGCGCAAAAAAGTAACTCGTTTAATCGATCAACTGGCGGAAGAAAATCCTAAAGTTCCAAGCAACATTCTTCATGCACTGCAAAGTTTAAAACCCAGCCAACTTATGGATCAGAGTATGTGGAATTTTAAAAATCTTGAGCACGAGTTACTCACAGAGCGCAGCACTAATACAGACGAAATTTTTAGTGCGGAAGAATTCGATAAGATTGAAACAGAGGATGCGTAGGTTGGGCCAGGAGGCCAACCTACAAGTGCTACTTAGCTATTATTACGGTGTACTTATTGGCTGATTGGTTGTAGTTTCCGGAGTTGTGGGGGTTGGTGTAGTTGTTTTAGGGGAAACTAATGGATTGGAATTGTTGTCCCCATTATTCGCTGGATTAGCAGATTTTTCCTGAGTAATGGTTCCTCTTGGTGCTGCAATCATTTGCGTAATACCCAAATCACCCGTCAGTTTACGACCTACAGTCAAATCAATAGTAAGTACTTGTGTTACCTTTTCTTTATCATTCTGATAAACAACCTGCAAAGGTAAGTTAATTTTCCATTGGTTGTCTTTAGCTTCGGTAATTATAATCTGTCCATCAACCTGGCTACTCACAGTAAGTTTTTGTGATTTGATGGCTTGAAGATTTCCTGATTTTTGTAATGCGGTGTTAAATCCTGTCCATCCTTGCTCCGTAAAACATGCTTGTAATTTTTGCAGCTGCATATCTAAATGATCAGGATCAAAATCAAAGGCTTGAGTTACCGCTTTTGCTGACCAGGCCATAATTAATGATTGATCAATTTGTTTTGTTTCAGCAGAGATTTTATATTCGCAATCAATCACAGGTTCGGCTGTTTGTGCTGGTTGTACTGAAGGAATATTTTGGTTTGGTGTTGTTGGAGCAGCAGGGGTAGCCTGGAGTCCATTTGGAGCAGGTGTCGGTGGTGTTACGGGTTGAGTGATGTCAGCGTGAACTTGAGTACCAATTAGGGCTGCAAGGGTACTCCAAAGTATCGTATTCTTCATGAAATTAACTCCTCAAATTGTATGTAGCAATTCTGCGATAATAAGGGCCGCTAGTCTAGCAGTTTTTTGCTCTTCATCTAATGGCGGTGATAGCTCAGCAATATCCAAACTAATTACTTTGCCACTTTGTATAATGTATTTCAATAGTGGAAGTACTTGCCAGGGCGTTAATCCTAGGGGTTGAGGGGCACTCACACCAGGGGCAAAAGACTCTGCAAATACATCTAAACAAATAGTCAGATAGATATGATCCAAATTAAGCATGAACTCATCAAGAAAGGCCAAATGCCAAGCTAAACTATTCTCATATATTTCTTCTGCAGTGAGAAAGCTTACGCCCAAATCTGTAGCACGTTGAAAAAGAGAGGGGGTATTTCCCATTTTTTGAATGCCAAGACAACAATAATTAAAGTCTTGATTGTTTTCTTTACAATAAGCTGCGATTTGTGAAAAAGGAGTTCCCGATGTACCTGGCTGAGTTTTTTGGTAGGGTCTTAAATCAAAATGGGCATCAAAATTTATGATGCCTAATTTACTATAATGAGAAGCCAATCCTTGATAATGTGGCCAGGCAATTTCGTGTCCACCTCCAAAAGCTATCGTTTGATGGCCTTGTTGATGACAAAAACTGATTAAATTAGCGAATTGATCTTGGGCTGTTTCTAGATCATCTCCTTCACAAACAATATTTCCAAGGTCGAGCAATTCTTTATCCAGAGCACAAGGTAGTTTAGCCAATTGCATTTTTATTTGATCTGGACCTAATTTGGAGCCAGCTCTGCCTTGATTGCGCCGAACTCCCACATCACTGGAAAAACCAAGGAGTATCGTTTTTTTCTTTTTAGTGATGAGATCAGTTTGTTGGCTAGGAAAAATAATTTTCTGAAAGAATCTCTCTGTGTTTGCAGTATCTGTTCTACCTTGCCAAAGCGAAGGATTTGCTTGTTGATAAGTGCTTAGATGTTCAAACATTAAATCTCCCCTTCAAAAGGCTTTAATCTGACAACCATCAATATTTAATGAAGCATTTTCTATTTCATTGTTATTTTCAATCACGGGCTGCATTCTAGTCAACAAAAATTATATCTGTTCGGCAGTAATTGAAAATCAAACAACTTTAGAGGAAAATCATAACGCTTTTTTTAGAATTGATTGAAAGGGTAAATAAAATGAAACTTTTTTTTAAAAAAATCTTAGGCGTTAGTATATTATGCATGAGTTCTTATGCTTTAGCTCTTACGGATCAAGAGCAATGTGAACAAAACGGGATTAATTACAAAGCTGCGCAAATCTTAATAATGAAACTGCAGCAGGCTATTGCTGCTGAGAACAAAAATGAAGTCGTCAAATTA
>JACPOX010000096.1 GCA_016191305.1 Legionella longbeachae
TTATTTTTCTGCCATTTTGCAGAGAGTCTTCCCATCAAGCACTTTCATAAACCCATTTGAAAACTTACTAGGCAATCTTTAAATAGACACGTTCATCTTATAGTTTTGTTCTATCTTAAGGGGACTGATAAGATTAGTTTGATTGTTCTCATAAAAAAAAGAAGCTGTACTTATCGTACGTTTAAGTAATTTGGGTTGTTCCACTTGAGATGGATTGTTCAAATTAGATTTTGATTTAACTGGATGTAGAGGCTGGTTCGGATGAAAAAAACTCTTAGTATCGTTCAAGGGATCAAGCATACCAAGATGATCTTCTGAAAGAAGCTGTAGATTTCTTATGTCTTCCTGAACAGTAACTGATAGCCACTCCCATAGTTGAGCCAATTGGATATTCGCAGTCTCCATACTAAATTGCTTTACTTCTTCATCAAGATAACCATAACGTAATCCGCTAAATGAAACTCCTAAAGGTTGTAAAGCACTTATCATTCGTTCTAAATGCTTTTTCTTATCGTCAAGCATGACAACATGCTGAGGATTAAAAAAAGAACTAAATTTTTCTCCTTTATCACCACCACCACAAAAAATTACTCCTCCGTAACAGAATGAGTCATCATCAGGCACAACACTATTTCGCGAAAAATCTATCTCTATATCGGCGAGCTGTCTTAAGGTTTGTTGTCTAATTGAGTACCCACGTGCGGTTAATCCAATAACGGGTATACCTATATCTTGCAGCGCTTTTATGATAATAACTATGGCTGGCTCTACTGGGGAAGTCCGAACAAAATTCTGTGCCGTATTATAAACTGACATTAGCGAAGATTTGGCAACGATTGATTCAATTTTCTTTTGCTCGATATGGGAAAATAATCCCTCAAACCATGCATCTCCTCCTAAGGAAATACGAGGAGTCATGACTGTATTATCCAAATCTAAAACGAACCACGTATCAAAATGGATTTCTTTTAGCGCTTCACGAAAATTTTTTATTTCCATAATTTTTTGAAACATTATTAACTCCATTTGTCTTAGATTCAGTAGAAGACTTCTCATTTGAAACCCTATTATCTTTTGATTTGACGCCTTTAACTACCTGTTTACTCACGGGATTGACTTTATTTAGAAGATTGTAGGTTATAGCGGTTCCCTGAGCTAAATCGGTTGCTTTTGGAAATAATGGATAAGCCAGAAAAGGATCTATAGATTGCACCAATTCTACAAAACGTTCTTTTATTTTTATCCTAACGCTAAAATCAATATGCTTAACCAATTCTGTATCAAGCAACATCTCAAAACTAGGTTTAATCGTTAATAAGGAAGCTGGGGAGTTGAGAGCAAACCATTTGACAGTTCTCTCTAAAATCATCATCTGAGTGTTCGCCCATTTTGGTGCGGCACCTAAATTATTTTTAGTTTGTGGATTTTTATTCATTGGCATCAATGACCAACCTTTAAGATGTAACCATTCTGGACGATGACTATTTTTATAAAATTGATCTTTAATATCCGTTGTAAACGCACGTTTTAAACGCTCTTTCATGTGAGGATGAAGTTCTTTAGTCATTTTATCAAAAAAATTTTCGTAGGCATCTCGAGCTGATTCGCCCATAACCTTGTTTTGATCAGGCGTTCTTGTTGTAATGAGATCGCGCTGAGGTACAGATTCATGGTCAATTTGTAATGTATCGCCACCTTTAGTTTTGTGCTTTATTTCTTTTAATTCTTTTTCTAAATCTTTTTTTTCTGACCTAGAAAGATCATCACGAAATAAAGGCGTCTCTTTAATCGATCCCCAAAAAACAGGCTTATTTTTTTGAAATGAAGGAGAAAAACAGGCTATTTGGATATTTTTTTCCTTGCCATTTTCACTCAACTTTCCAGAAATAAAACGTTTCGCGTACATCTCTGTATGATTATCGGGTGTTTGAGCACGAAAACGATGCATGCCACGAAAAGGTTCAATCTCTTCAATGTTAATCAAAGGCCGAACCGTGGGTGTATCTTCATTATCAGACGAAGGTATTTCATATTGCAGTGCAACAGTCTTGTCGCCTTCCTTGGTTATCACTGCGTGACCTATTTTTTTGCTATTAGGTAGGTAACGGAAATGTTCATTCTCTGAAAGAAAAGAAAAATCTTTTGCTGTAAATTTCTTTTCGGTTTTAGTTATCTTAGAAGTTTTGGAATTTCGAGGGAGGGATGTATTAGTAGCTAAAAAGCAGCGACTTATTGTTAACCGAAACAAATCTTAGAGTAAAGAAATTTTTTTAAGAAAATCTGAGGGGTGGGTTTTTAACAAAATGATTAAACTACTTCCAAAAGAAAATGAGCAGGTATAAAAGAGTAATATGAAAACACAGTTTGAAATAAAAGAACATGCAAAAATTTTAGCGAAGAAAGAAATGCAATCCCCAAGAGCACTCAAACTATTCTGTCAACACGAAGGCGCAATTATCAGACAATCCTAAAAAAAATTAAACAGCACTAGGCCATTATTATCTTGCTCATTACTAATAGAACATTGCCAATTGATTACAAACTCTTGCTTGTGCAAAATAGGATCAAAGAAATCCAAGTGTACTGCCGCTGTATTATCTTGAAAAACACTTAAACGACCAGATAATATTAATAACTCACCTGAAGGACTCTGGATTAAAATTTTCATGGAAGTGGTCACCGTATCTATTAATACATCATGAATTCTCTCCTTGGCATGAAAATATTGCGTAAAATTAAAGCGTGTTGTGGCTCCTGAGAATCTTCTCAGTATTTTAAAGTTATTCGCTGGCTCAGTGAGTATACAGTTATCAAAATGAATAATTGCTCTAACATCCTCAGCATTCTCCACAGCTTCAACTAATTGAGGAAAGTTAATAATGTTAATAGCTTGTGCATTCGCATGATTTAATGACATCAGGAATAAAATGCTAACTACAACTGATAGCCAAATTTTCATTTATATCCTCCATGACTCTTGTCCATTTGTTATTCGTCTTGAGCTATAGCGCCGCCCACTTAGCTTTATACTTTGTTGCAAGTTCATTTAAGTTCGGTCATGGCCTTATGTACAACTTGCGCCTCGTCTAAAACTAAGTGGGTGACGCTATACTAGAAATAGATATCTCATAATAAAATCAAATCATTTTGATCAATAAAAATTATTTAAATAAATTAAGTGTACATTCTGTTTTTAATTTTTTCCACATAGGGTACAGCATTAGACCTATCTTTTTTTCAACTCTTCACTCTTGTAATCCACTTGAAGACATCTTATAACCGTACGAACCAAAATGCTTCATATAGAGAAAAGCATGCGCAGCAATACAGACAGAAATGTTTCCCAACAAGAAGTTGAGGATCAGAGCCTCGATCTGCATCATGACAAAATAACAAACACAACACAAAAGATAGAAAATATCACCTCAAATCAGGAAGATATTTTGTTTGAACAACCTATTTTTATTGATGAAAATGAATTTACTGATGTTTCTCTCAATGATCCGCTTGATATATCTCTATCACAAAGCCCATTTTCCAAAAAACAAATCAGCGATCAAATCCTCGTTGTAACCGCACAACCCCTTGAGCCATCCCCAGAAAACAAATGTTATAAACTTACGATTTACACAACTTGGGGAGCTTTTTGTGCAACAATTGCAACACCGACTGCCTTACTAGGTATTTTTTCTGAATTAGATATTCCATTCGCGGATCTCGCTAATTTTAACGATTTGAAAGAAGCTTTTAACCATATCTCCACTCATAATATTCCTAAAGGAGTTATAGCCGGTTTATCTTCAGAAGTTTACGGCTCTGTTATGAATGTACTTTATCTCGGGCCTGCATTAACTCAAGTGAAAAATTCATTTAAAAATATGATGAACTGTGAAGATTTTAAAATGATTCAACTCATTAATTTACTATGGGCGCTCGCTTCTTCTCTGGGCCCTGCAGCTATAAGTAAACTAACATTAAATTTTATGGGTAATTGGTCTTATATTCCATTTAGTATGCAGTTGCTTGCCGTTTTTGCTTCTCGATTTACAGGTTTAACCTCTTTATCTAATATGCTATTAAATAAAGAAGCTAAATTTAAAAGCAATATTTTTAATGACTTATCTATTGCTAGCCCAATATCAAATCAACCTACATTTGCTGTAAATGTAGATACTGAAGAATCTGATATCCAAAAACGTGTGCAAATGAGTTTATTAACTTTTTTAGATACTTTTTATCAGGAAAAACAACAAGAATTTAAAGGCACACCCCATTTTGCAATAAGCACAAGCAAAAAACGCATCAAAGTAATGGAAAAAATCACTGGTGTCTCTTTGGCCACTTTAATTGGTCTTCCTTTTGCACCTCTATCTATCCAAAGTAGTGTTTTAGGATTTGAAACTATACTAGGCATAAATATTGGAAAAAATGCACATTATGCTAATCCTGTTTCCCTGATCTTAGGTACTTTTGCTACCATACCCGCAATTTCTTTTACAATGAAAAATAACTTTGAACTGCCAACTAATATTATCAGTTTCGGAAAAAATCTTTATGCTTGTTATAAAAATGAAGAATATGTGAAACTAGTTGGATATTCCGGACTATTTGCCTGTCTTACCTTTCTATCTTTCTATTCCGCTAAAGGTGCGTTTGGCATTATGGCTAATCTATTAAAAAAGGGTTATCTTGAATATCTTGGATTAACAACAACGAACCTTGGCGGAAAAATATTAACCCATCTCACTTTCTGGAATTTTTTTTCTTGGAGCCAAGCCGCTTATCTTAAGCTGTTGAACAAACAATTGGAAATAAAAAAGCTGGAACAAATTACAAGCATAGATTATCAAACTGCTATGATGTTGTTAACTTATTATCGTGATGAATTGGATTTAAATCCTTTAAAAGAAAATCATTATTTTAGTGTATTAAACAATCAAAATAACATTTCAAATGGATTCTCTCAGTTTAGTTTATTTAAAAAATGCAAAAAAACACAGGAAAAATTATTAGATATCCAAGAAAACCAAGATAACCATGATGACATAGAATTAATTGAAATCATTATTGATAATTCTAGCAAATTATAGAGTTAATTCTAATCAGCAATCAATAACTCCACTTAAGCTTCCTAAGCTCTGATACTTTAATTAACGGGTATAAATACTTCGTTAATAATTTCTTAATACATATAGATATAAAATAGGTCATTAATGATATTTAATGACCTTAAATGAAAATTATAATACAACTCTCCGATGCCAATGATTATTTAAAAAGAATAAAAAATGTCAATACTGATATTTTTTTCTTAATTATTCGAGAGGAAAACAGTAAAGTAACCTTGAAGAATGCATACCGTTTACAAACTGAAGTAAGCAAAGAATATCTCTCTTATATGATTAGCCAATCTGAAAAAATAAACGTAGAAATCATTGGACACTCTTCGACAGGCGGAAAACAAATTCAAGCCGATAAAACAGAGAAATATCCTAATCTGCATTTTATTTGTATTGATAAACTAGCCCTGTGGCTGGAGGATGAGCTGTTAAAAAACAATATGAATCGTTGCACAATATCTCTTCTATCATGCCAAGCAGCTAGAGGTACATCAAAATTTCCTGCTTTAGGTGCCCAACTTTTCGAACTTTTCAAACAAAAACCGGAGAAGCTCACAGCAAGACATGGTTATGTATTTATTGAAGGATCAATATACAGTCTTGGTGGTTTTGATACAGTTTTAAAGGTTTTAACCAACAGATATTATCACGAATATGTTTCATTAACTTTTTGGCAGAAGCCAATATACACACTGTTAGGTCTAGTTAATAAGATCTATCAACATAGTAAAACTACTCCTATGAAGGAAAAAGTGGCTTATTTTGAAGGAATGGACAATGAAACGAGAATAATTGATAAACATCTTTATGATGCACACAAAATTATTAAAAGAAAAATTATTGAGTTTC
>JACPOX010000184.1 GCA_016191305.1 Legionella longbeachae
AGGCTAATTCCTGGGTTCTATTTCTATAAGCCCGGGAATTAGATATCAGCAGCTTATCGCGAGGGCTTCTTCTCCAAATTTAACATAATCCGTTCGAGACTGATGTGAGTCAAGGTAAAAATGAACTCTCTTCCATAAAATATACTGAAAAAATATTGGAAGCCATTCGGAAAAACAACAGAAATGATTTGCTTGGTTATTTGCCAAAGCCTCCGAACTAGACAGTTTTGTCATTCAAAGACAAAGAAACCGACATGACACTGAAGCAGCTGATTGAAAAATCTTCCATTAATTTCAAAAGACGCGATAAAATGTCCTTTTTTGACCCCTTCGACAAAAAAAGTGATCCCTCGTATGAGTTTACGCCGTTGTTTCTTCAGATTCGTTACCTACTGAAGCGAGTATTTTCGGGATCCTATTAACTTAATTGGCACGATGGGTTCTGAAGAGTGGTTGCCGAGGTGACTTGGCAATCTACTCAAACCATAATGGCGTCAACTTAGGAAAAGTAGAGGATGGAGCGTACAGCGCTTCATCCAGGCTGTCTTTGATATAGTTGTTCACCTTAAGTTGACACCATTAAACGTTCACTCCTAGGCGGACCTCGATATTATTTCAAATTAATTCTAGAGGTTTAGTGTGTCCATCAAATAACACCACTCGATCTGAGTTCATTAGAATACTTACTGCTATCAAATAATGATCATTATCTATAACGGAAAAATCGATCAACTCACCAAGTTCTATACCTTCTCTAGCTTTAATTATTTTTTGTCCAGAATAGATTTTTTGATCTGATTTTATTTTAAAGATTTTCAATTGGTGCTTTAAAGTAGCTTTATAATGCATTCGCGCAATAATTTCTTGTCCTTTATAACATCCTTTATTGAAATTAAGATATTGAGTATGTTGTAAATCAAGCCGATGTGGTAAAAATAATCCACGCGATTCAGGATAAATATTCAAATGTTGGTGTGAGAGTCTTAATGTATGCCATGTCAAAGAACCGAGCAATTGATTTTTTTCTAAAAATAGCTCTTCAATGTTATTAGCAAATTTTGGTTGAACTAAAATAATATAAAATCCATGTCCCAAATGATAATAACAAGAATGAGCGGTATGGGCTTGTGCATAAAGTGCATTGGGGAAAAAGGAGGGGCCAGGAAGAATATCGTCATGATTTTGAAGATAAAAGCCAAAAATTCTTAATTGTGAATTACATTTGAGCGAAACTCTAGACAGCATCGCTGTTTTATTCAATGAATTAATGGTCAAATCTATTAAATCATTCGGCAGTATCAATTTGACTCCTTGCCAATTAATAATGTCCATTAAGGCAAGAACTCTCCCTTTTAGATTACATTGTGCTCCTTGGATCATTTGTATATCAGAGATTAAACGAATGTCGCAAGTTAATTGTCCTTGCAAAAAATCAATGGTTTTGTCACCTTCAACCTGAATCACATTCAGGTAGGACAAATCAAATAAATAATTCTTTCCAGGTTGAAGGTTTAATTCTTCCTCTATGGTCTTAAATGTAGTTAAGGATCTGTTATTAATTAAATGATCAAAAGAAGTATTCTTCATAGTTTAACTGTTTCCGTTTACAAAGACAGTAGTGTATCATTTGCATGTTAAACAGATCACTAAGAGATTTTCAATGTTGGATACTCGTGAAAAAGCAAGATTCTTATTTCACTGCCGCCGTGGAATGTTGGAACTTGACCTTATTTTAAAAAAATTTATTGAAAATCATCTTGAACACTTATCCAAACCGGAAATAAAAGCGTTTGATTCCTTATTAAGTTGTACTGATCCAGAGTTATTTGCCTGGTTGATGGGCCACGAAGAACCTCAGGATAAAGAGTTAAAAGAAATTGTCACTATTATCCGAAATAGCAATTGAACCTGGAAAATCAGAAACTTATTTGCGCTTGATTAGTGTGCTTTATCTAAGCACCATTTTTCTAATTATTTATTCATCAACATACTTTATTATTAAACTAATTTTAATTGCTTTAATAATCACTTGCTTAAGAAATGACTGGTCTAATAAAAAACCTTGGGGCAGACTTAAAAAAATTGAATTTATTGATAATAAATGGATTCTGGAAATGGAGGATGCAAAAAAGCAAGATTATACTCAGGCTACAATTCTTATTAATAATATTTTATTCCAGCTTATTCAATTTGAGAATCCTCAACAAAAAAAATTAATTGTCTTGTTTCATGATCAAGCTACAAATAGTCAATTGCGCCTATTACATCTCAAAATAACTCAGAATGGTATATAATTATACAAGTAAATCATAAAAATACCTATATCACGACGGAATAATGAGAGGGTAATGAATAAACAAGCTTATTACACTGATAAAGACTTGGTTAGTTTAGCACAACAGGGGAATATGGACGCCTATAATCTGTTGATGTCACGATATAACAATAAAATAGAAAAAATCATTTACTTAAATATCCAAGATCGAGCAAATGTAAGTGATTTGGCACAAGAAGTATTAATTAAAGTTTATCGTTATTTACATTATTTTAAAAAGAAAAGTCAATTTTCCACTTGGTTGTATCGAATCACTAAAAATACCATTAAAAATCATCATCGATTAGCAAATTTACGGATGGCCTTGGAAGCAGAATTTGCAGACAATTATTATCCATCAATCCAATTATCTCCTGAATATTTAGTAATAAATATTGAGTTCGGTGAACAATTTGAATCAGCTTTTTCTTTATTGTCTGAAGATCTCCGTCTTTGTTATGGAATGTATGTACTTGATGGTCAATCCTATGAGGATATTGCAAAAAAAATGGAATGTCCTATTGGAACCGTACGATCACGTATTTTCAGAGCAAGACAAATACTAATGGCTTCAGTAGGGGAATTTGTTTGATTAATTATTTTTTCGTTTAAGATGCACTAGATATGACTTTTCGGTGCACTGAGCTTAATAGTTACATTTTTGCTATCCTTATTGCAAAAAACATATGATAAAATAAATCCATTCCCCTAATTTCTTATTAAGACCTTTATGCTGGAAAGTGATCGATTAATTAGTACTCAAAGCACTGTGTCAGAAGAAGCAATTGATCGTGCTATCAGACCCCTAAGTCTTAAAGAATACATAGGGCAGGATGCAGTTAGTTTACAAATGCAGATTTTTATTGATGCAGCGAAAAAAAGAAAAGAAGCGCTGGATCATGTTTTGATTTTTGGCCCGCCTGGACTTGGCAAAACTACTTTAGCTAATATTATTGCCCATGAAATGCAAGTTAATTTGCGACAAACTTCTGGCCCTGTGATTGAAAGGGCAGGAGATATTGCTGCAATTCTTACAAATCTACAAGAAAATGATGTTCTATTTATCGATGAAATTCATAGACTTAGCCCGGTAATTGAAGAAATACTTTATCCGGCAATGGAAGACTATAAACTGGATATTATGATTGGAGAGGGACCGGCTGCACGTTCCATAAAATTAGAATTACCTCCATTTACGCTGATTGGAGCGACAACTCGCGCTGGTTTGCTTACTTCTCCGCTTAGAGATCGATTTGGAATAGTACAACGTTTGGAATACTATTCAGTAGATTCATTAACACAAATTGTGACACGTTCGGCGCAGTTATTGAATGTAAAAACAATGCCTGAGGGCGCAAAGGAAATCGCTCTACGTTCAAGGGGTACGCCACGCATTGCAAATCGTTTATTACGAAGAGTTAGAGACTTTGCTGAAGTAAAAGGTGGTGGCATAATAACCTTTGATATTGCGCAAAAAGCATTGGAAATGCTGGATGTAGATAAATATGGATTTGATCTCATGGATAGAAAATTACTCACGGCGGTGATCGAACAATTTAATGGTGGACCTGTTGGCGTAGATAGCATAGCCGCTGCAATTGGGGAAGAAAAAGGTACTATTGAGGATGTTTTAGAGCCTTTTTTGATACAACAAGGATTCCTTATGCGCACACCAAGAGGTAGAATAGCTACTCAAAGAGCGTATCAGCATTTTGGTTTAAATCTCATAGAATAGGATTAGTTAATGGATGTTACAATTACATATCAACAAAGATTTAGAGTCTATGCTGAAGATGTTGATTTTATGGGAATTGTTTATCATGCGAATTATCTTTGTTATTTTGAACGAGCTCGAACAGAAATGCTAAGACAAAATAATTTTACTCTCTCTGATTTAATGAAGCAGAATATACTGTTTGCAGTGCATGATATGCATATACGCTATAAAGCGCCAGCAAGATTGGACGATTTATTGACGATTAAAACCCAAGTTCAGCAACAAGGGGCATGTAGTTTTATATTTGATCAGATTATGCAAAACGAGCAGGATAGATTAATTAGTGAAGCCAAAGTTCAGGTAGTCTGTGTGGATGGTAATTTAAAGCCAAGACGATTCCCACACTAAATTTAATTTCTCCTTTAAAGGTGAGAAAAAAGCAATCAATCAGTTCTTGGTACTGGAGATAATATAAATGAGTAATCAAGCAAATGTGTTAATGTATTTTATGCAAGCTGGTTTGGTAGTGAAATCAGTGATGGTATTACTAGCAGCTGCATCCATCACTTCATGGACGTTAATTTTTCAAAGAGCATGGTTTTTTAAACGGAAAAAACAATTAACAGATGCTTTTAATCGAAGATTTTGGGATAGTAGTGATTTAAGCAGACTTTATACTGATATTGATAGTAACTCAGATGAAAAACATGGAATGGCAGCCATTTTTCATGCTGGTTTTAAGGAGCTTTAGGGCATGCTCAGCAAGCAACTATAGCAATGGTAGCTCCGGGTATTTCTGAGGCTTTAGTTGCCACGGCTTTAGGTTTATTTACGGCAATACCGGCTGTTATTGCATATAACCGATATACAACACGTGCTAATACTTTGTTAAACCGATTTGATTTATTTCAGGAAGAATTAATATCACTTATAGAACAACAAAAAAATGATACTGTAAGAGGGTAGAGTTCAAAATGATCAGAACAAAAACCAAACGAGAGCGTCCTATATCAGAAATTAATGTCGTACCTTATATTGATGTGATGTTGGTTTTACTTGTTATATTTATGATTACAGCACCTATGCTGAGTCAAGGAGTTACTGTGGATTTGCCCAAGGCGGCGAGCCAAACGTTAGCGCCTACAGATAGAGAACCTATTATTGTTTCAGTAAACCAACAAGGTACTTATTTCCTTAATATCAGTAGTACTCCTGCTGAGCCAATTGATGCACAGGCTATAGTTGTTCGCGTTGCTGCGGAATTAGAGTTAGCAAGACAATCAGGGCAAAAACTTAATGTTTTAGTTAAAGGAGATCAGGGAGTTGTATATGGAAAGGTTGTTCAAGCAATGGCATTACTCAAGCAAGCAGGTGCAGAACAAGTGGGATTGTTGACTGATTCAACGTCAGAAACATCAGAGGGTCAAGCATGATAAACAATCCTAGTTATCGTAAAGCTTTTTTTGCAGCAGTTGGTTTGCATCTTTTTTTAATTGTGATGCTTTTAACTGATAATTCAAGCCAACGTCCTGTTTTAACTGCAGAAAGCAAAAACTCACCAGGTGTAGAACAACCCATTGCAGTGACACCTCAGACCGAGGTAGTGAAGGCAGTTAGTGTTGATAACAAACAAATTATGGAAACTGTAAATCGTTTGAAACAGGAGCGGGAGCAACAAAAACGAGCTGAAATTAATAGACAAAATGAGCTCAAACATCAGGCTGAAGTTGCAAAGCAACAAAGAGTAAAAGAACAACAACAACTTGCTCGACTCAAAGAAGAGACTAATAAAATTGCTATTGCGCGCAAGAAGCAGGCTGAGGAAGAGAAAAAGCATTTAAAACAATTGGCAGAACAAAAAGCATTGGAAGCCAAACGTATTGAAGAATTAAAAAAACAAAAGGAAGAATTAGTAAAACAACAGCAATTAGAAACAAAAAAGCTTGCTGATCTTAATAAGAAAAAATTACAGGAAAAAGCGCTGGCTGATAAAATAAAAGCAGAACAAGCTGAAAAATCTAAAGCAGAGCTTGTTAAAGCAGAAATGGAAAGAAAAAAGCAAGCTGATGCGGCAGCTGCACAACAAGCAGCACAAAATGCTGCCCAACAAGCCCGTTTAGCTGGAGAAGTTGATAAATATAAAGCGCTTATTGTAAATGCCATAGGCAGAAATTGGATATTACCAGAAAATGTTGATAGTAGTCTATCAAGTCAATTCAGAATACGTTTGGCTCCTGATGGCATGGTATTAGAAGTCACTTTAACTCGCAGTAGCGGTGATCCGTTACTTGATCGATCCGCGCGAACAGCCATTTATAAAGCATCACCACTGCCTGTACCTACAGATGCAGATACATTTAGCCTGTTTCGCGACATCAGTTTAACCGTTCGACCAGAACAAGTTAGGGGATAAACCTCGTGATTAATCGTATTATTATATTGTTTTTTTTATTTTTTACTCAGCATGTTTTTGCTCTTGATTTAGAGTTAACCCAAGGGATTAATTCCGCTTTACCTATAGCGATAAATTCTTTTGGGTCAGATGGTGCTGCTCAGGAAATAGGCCAAGTCATTGAAAATGATTTAACCTTATCTGGACAATTTAGAATTGTTTCTGGCCCGCAAGGCTCTAATTCACAGTCTTCTGTTGGTACTTTACGACAGCTTGGTGCGGATAGTGTTGTCATAGGTCGAATAATTCAGGTTGGTAATCATTATGAAGTGAGTTTTACATTGACAGATGCTGTGGCCAATGGTGCTATCTTACTGACTAAAACCTACCAGATTGGTGCAAATCAGATTAGACCGCTGGCTCATCATATCAGTGATGAGATCTATCAAAAGCTCACTGGGGAACGAGGAATATTTTCCACACGTATTGCTTATATTACGGTACAAAGAACGGCACAAAGTTCTCGCTACTCTCTAGAGGTAGCTGATGCTGATGGCCATAATCCGCGTAGTTTATTAGTTTCATCTGAGCCCATTATGTCTCCAGCTTGGGCACCTAATGGTAAAATGATTTCTTATGTGTCGTTCGAGAAAAAAAGGGCGCAAATATTTACTGTTTCTGTTGAAAATGGCCAAAGACGTTTGATTACTAGTTTTCCTGGAATAAATGGAGCTCCAGCATGGTCTCCAGATGGCAGTCAATTGGCTGTAGTGTTATCTAAAAGTGGTACACCTAAAATTTATAGCATTGATATTAATAATGGTGTTATGAAGCAATTGACTTTTGGAGATGCTATTGATACCGAACCACGTTATTCACCGGATGGAAAGAGTATCTTATTTACTTCAGGTAGAGGTGGTTCTCCTCAAATTTATCGCCTATCATTAGCTAACGGACAAGTTAGCCGCATGACTTTTGAAGGAAATTATAATGCGCGTGCTTCTTATACGCCTGATATGAAAAATATTGTCATGTTACACCGAGATGACAGACAATTTAACATTGGATTACAAAATGTCAGCGGAGGCCCCATTGTCAGCTTAACTTTTTCTGGACGTGATGAATCCCCATCAGTCGCACCCAATGGTCGTTTAGTTCTTTATGCAACTCACAACCAGGATAAAGGTGTACTAGGTATTGTTTCTTTAGATGGTAGAATAAGAATGAGGCTTCCTGGACGTGAAGGAGATATACAAGAACCAGCTTGGTCTCCGTATTTAGGTTAATTATGTTACGAATTATCTATACAATTGCCTTATGTTTTTGGGTTCTAAGTAGTTATGCTTGGAATGCATTGGGTCACAAGGTAGTGGCTCAAATTGCTTTCGATAATTTATCGCCCAATGCCAAAGTTATGTGTCATAAATATCTTCGTTCTCGTTTTCATAACTCACCTAATTCAAGTTTTGTTGCTTCTGCAACTTGGATGGATCAGATTAGAAGAAAACAAGTATATTGGTATGATGGAATGCATTATATTGATATTCCTTTTTCCAATGATCAAAGTAATCTTCCGTCTATTGAGAGTACTAATGCTGTGTGGGCAATTAAAAATGCCACTGTGGTTTTTACATCAAAAAAAACAAATTTCTTTGATAAACAATTAGCTTTACGTATGTTAATTCACATAATCGGCGATATTCATCAGCCATTACATTCAATAACCAAAGTCAGTGCTCAATTGCCTAAAGGAGATCTCGGTGGCAATTTATTTCTACTGGGTAAGAATTCTGTAGGTATTAATTTACATCAGTATTGGGATAATGGAGCAGGTTTTTTTCTGGGCAGGAATGATGAGAAACATGTGAAAGATATGGCTCAAGAGTTAGAACAGAAATGGCCCTGCGCTCTCATAACGACAGAAACCAAGCCTGAGAAATGGGCAGAAATGTCTTATCAACTGGCTGTAAAAAAAGTATATCAATTAAACTTTAAGGATATTCCAAGTAAAAAATATCAAGCTAATAGTCAAATTTTAGTGCAAAAGCAGGCTGTATATGCTGGATGTAGATTAGCTGCTTTACTCAATAAAATTGCTAAGTCTAGGAGTTAAGCATTTACTTTAGCATCCCAGAAAATAATATGCTCGGGTTTTATTGTTTCATTTAAATGTTCCAAAGCAAACTCTACTTTATCTTTTTGATCAAAAAACTCAATTGCCAAAGGTAAATCAAGGGATAAATCCAGCATTGAAGTTGCATGATTGCCAGTTTCTCCAAAACCACTAATAGCACGAAATACACTAACTCCTCTAATTTTCGCTTCAGTTTTCAAATAACTGACAATTTTATTGAGTAAATGTGATGATTCTGTAATATAAATTCTAACAACCAAAACATCCAATGTTTTCATAAGTGTCTTCCCCAGATCATTCCTAGCCAAGTTAAAAAGATGCAGATAATCATGCTCAGTAATATATTCAAGCTTGCACCTAACCAATCACCACTCTCATATAGATTAAGTGTTTCTATCGAAAAAGAAGAAAAAGTAGTGTAGCCACCCAAAAAACCAATCAATAAAAATGGACGTAATTGTTGTCCTAACCCATTGAATCTATCTAAGATCAAAACAAACAACAATCCCATTAAAAAACAGCCGGTAGAATTAACTATCAGTGTTCCATAAGGAAATCCACGCCCTAAAAGCCAATAGGCTCCATTGGAAAGCCAATAACGAAATACACCGCCTAATCCAGCGCCTATAAAAATCAGTAAGGTGTTGAGCACTTTTTTACCTCACATGTGTTGAAATAATTTAAGTTTCTGATTCCAGGGTGATACCACCTAAATTAAAACAAATATCGCGAAAAAGGTGGGTGATTCATGCCATTGATTAAAGGAAGCATAAGTTATGCCAAAGAAAAAGAAAAGGTAGAAAACACAGCCAAAAAACTATTGTTATCCCTTATCAATAATCCGTAGTGCTTCTTATCGTCTAAAATTTGCTCAGATCCCCTTTTTTTCGTAATCAGGAGTTAAGTTGACGGTGCTTTCAGGGCTCAAATTCTTGCACTTTGCTAACTGTTTGAGAGCTATTATCATCAGTATTAGTCTTCTGCGTAAAAAAGAGAATTCCAATATTAGATTTATAGTCATTGTCTTGCTTTGAAGGCTCTATTTTTAGAAATTTAGGTGTAACATCTAAAACTGTTTTCAAATGTTTATCAAAACGATCTTGATTGGGTATTACAGCTGGGATACCCAATTTAGGAAGAAAAGAAAAACAGCCTAATGATTGGATAAAGCCAAAATTGGATGGTACACTAAAATAACCCGCGTAGCCGAAACGATCAAA
>JACPOX010000185.1 GCA_016191305.1 Legionella longbeachae
AGTCTTTAATTAATCTTGGTGCGGGTAAACGTCAAATAGTTCATGACGGCAAATTAGAAAAGCAATATCAAATTACCGTTCCAGAACAATTTATAAGTAGTGAGTAAATATGAATAAACAGTCACCTTATTATAAGCAAGTTTTGTTGCTTATTCGTTTAATTCCTATCGTTGAAAAGGAAACTTGTTTTGCTTTAAAGGGCGGTACTGCCATTAATTTATTTGTGCGAGATTTTCCTCGGTTGTCTGTGGATATAGATCTTGCGTATTTACCCCTTGAACCACGGGAGATAGCTTTAGCCAATGTGCGTAATGCATTAGCTGGTATTGCTGCAAATATTAATAAAATGCCGGATTTGAATGCAATTTTACAAGATAACAAACCTGATGAAATGCGAATTATTGTCGAAGATCATTCTTCTCTAAATAGGGGTACTCAAATCAAGATAGAAGTTTCACCTGTAGCGCGTGGAACTCTTTTGCCGCCTATTGAGCTTGATGTTGTTGCTGCGGTGGAAAATGAATTTGGTTTTGCATCAATGAAAGTAGTTTCTTTACCTGATCTTTATGGTGGTAAATTATGCGCAGCTTTAGATCGTCAGCATCCAAGAGATCTTTTTGATATTAAGCTGTTATTAGAAAATCAAAAGATAGATCGAGAGCTTTTTAATGGGTTTATTACTTATCTTTTGAGTCATAAGAGGCCGATTTCAGAAATAATGAACCCACGATGGAAGGATCTAACTCAAGTTTTTGAAAATGAATTTAAAGGAATGACTGCTGAACCAGTTACCCTTGAAGCACTTACATTAGTACCAGAAAAAATGATTCAGGGTCTTAAAGATAATTTTAATCAGCAGGATTATGATTTTTTAGTCTCGTTTAAAAAGGGCGCTCCTGATTGGTCTCTTGCATGTAGCGATCAGATTCAATATTTACCGGCAGTACAATGGAAGCTATTAAATATTCGCAAGATGCCCAAACAAAAACACATTGATTCAGTCAGCTTACTACAAAAAACGATGGAACAGTGGCTTAAGTAGTAGGGAAGCAGTCCAACCTCATTAGTTTATATTTTTATCTATAGTTAAACTGATAGTTTAATTATATTAATATATTTAAACCATCACTGATGGCTAGAGATGATAGTATTTAGGTTTGAAGCATATGGTGCCATGCTTCAACGATCATAACCATGGCTAAAGTATCTAATTCACAGTATCTCAATAAAGCGTTTCTAAGTTCTTCTCTTTCAAAATCACTCATATTCGTAAATTGTAATTTTGCATAAGCTATTGTTGCGGCACCACCTTCTTTTAAGTCGGTATTATCAAATAGAAGGGGAGCATCTTCATCAGAGATATCTTTATTGATTGGCGGTAACAAATGGTAAGGATCCTTTATATTGCTATTCTCTTTAACTATCCAGCGTTGGTTTATAAAGTTATGGCTTTGAATTCCATTGACGGCGCCATAAATTGGTTGGTTATATTTTTCTTGAAGGAAATCTGATCGATTTAAAATTGCAGGAAATACTTGCTTAATTGAGTTAGCGCCATTGGTTAGAGGATCATAATAAAAACGTTTAACTAATTCCAAAATATCAACCATACAACGCGGTCCTTCCCATTTTACTTTGCTATCAGACGGCGACTTTGTGATGGAACGAATAAAAGAGCATAAATCTTCCTTATCACTAGGTGGCTCAATCATTTGCTCTAGTTGTTCAAAAATAAAGTTGAGATAGGTGTTTCATGGTTACTATATCTAAATATTGTTCCATCATCATTTTCTAATTCCTGTTTTAGCTGGCGAACAAATTCGATGCTTGGATCAACACCAGGCTCCGAATTAAGATACTGACCTGCATGAGCAACTTGGCCATTTTCATTAAGTGTATGATGAGAGAATTGAAAGGCGATGCCTTGATAAGGATGAGAGCCCTTGTTAAAAGGAATTGGCAGCAGCTGTTTCAAAGTCAATAAAGTGGAGAGGATATTGCCATGAGTCCATTTCAGCTTTTAGGTTTTGTTTGTCAATCCAGATACTATTATCTTGAGTTTTAACTTTCTCAATCTGAAGCCATTATAGAGTTTTGGAACTGACTCGTGCAATTTTAAATCGTGCTCATAAAGAGTGGGGTTGGCTTGATAAGACTCCTATTATTAGGATGCGGAAAATTGAGAATAAGCGGATCCGTTGGTTAACGAAGGAAGAAGCTAATTTGCTTTTGAAAGAATTACCTTCTCATTTAGAGGCAATGGCTTCTTTCACTTTAGCAACGGGTCTTAGAGAGTCTAATATAACGCAATTGAAATGGAGCGAAATAAATTTAGATAAAAAACATGCGCTGATACATGCTGATGAATCTAAATCCAAGCGCCCCATACCAGTACCGTTAAACAAACAAGCAATCTCAATTTTAAAAGCACAGCAGGGAAGGAACCCAACGTATGTATTTACATACAATGGAAATCCTGTAACTCGTTGTAATAACCATGCTTGGCAAAAAGCATTAGTACGTGCAGGTATTAATGATTTTCGGTGGCATGACTTACGCCATACTTGGGCAAGTTGGCATGTGCAAAATGGTACACCTTTACATGAGTTACAACAACTCGGTGGATGGTCTAATTATGAAATGGTGTTGCGGTATGCACATCTTTCAAGTACACATCTCAGAGCTGCGGCTGAACGTGTTTAGACACGTTTTGGTCACAGTAACTTGGTTTTTTGGACGGCGGAATCTAATTTGAAGTGCGACAGTCCCAAAAGCTGTATCATGTTCTTGGGGAACTTGAAATAGCAAAGGAGACTGCCACATGGGACAGTATACTCAATTATCTGTAACCGATCGAGGTCGTTTATTTGTTTTTCTAGAAATGGGGCTATCAGTACGAGAGATTACTTTGAAACTGAATAGGCATCGTTCTACGATATACAGAGAATTAAATAGAAATGATGAATCAGGAATTTATTTACCCGTTATAGCCCATCAGA
>JACPOX010000186.1 GCA_016191305.1 Legionella longbeachae
TAAAACAAAGTGGGTTTAAGGCCTTAGCTTCATTAGGTAAAACACTAACTGCCTGGAAAGATGAAGTGGCTAGAATGTGGCGATTTAGTAAATCTAATGGGATTACAGAAGGGTTTCATGAAAGATGAAATTGATACACAGTAAAAAATCTGATACTCCACTGGTACACCAACTACATTGAAAAACACCGCGCCCAACCGCTGCAAATCTGGCAGCATATCAAATAGACATCATCCCCCTATTGGGCAATAAAAAATTGGAAAATCTGAAAACCCGCGAAATCACCCAAGCCCTGGATAAAATTGTAGGCCGTGGCTCACCTGTTCATGCCAACCAAGTCTTAAGCACACTAAAACAAGCATTCAACTACGCAGTCAGCCGAGGCGAAATGCTACTAAACCCTGCCATGACCATACGAGCCAGAGACATAGGTGGTATAGAAAAACCCAGAGAACGCTATTTAACCCTCGATGAAGTAAAAACACTATGGCAATTTCTCGACAGCGAAGAACACGGCACATCTTTTCAAATCCGAGCAGCCCTGAAAATCATACTGCTTACAGGAGTAAGAACAGGAGAAATCCGAGTAGCCAAATGGTCAGAATTCGATTTTGAAAACTCCTTATGGACAATCCCTGCCGAAAATACCAAAACCAACATAGTCATGAGAATTCACCTCACAGAAATGACTAAAAGGGTATTACGAGAACTCAAAGCACTCAGCGATTCAGAATACGTCATTACAGGCGCAGACGGCCAAAGTATTTTATCCGACCGAGCTATGCCAAGAGCCGTGATCAGAATACAATCCCGTGTCGGAATTCCGCACTGGACAGCCCATGATCTAAGACGCACTTTTGCAACCCAGCTTGGAGAGGCTCTGCATGTTGATCCAGTCGTGATTGAAAAATGTTTAGGACATAAGATGCCAAAGATCATGGCGACTTATAATAAAAATGAAATGCTGCCTCAAAGAAAAGAAGCACTGGAAAGGTGGAGCCAACACCTTAAATCCTTATCTCAAAACAATTTAGATGTAGCCTGGATGAAACAACGTGAAATCCAGGAACCCATGAGCGCAGCGAATTCATTCTAATAAGTATCAATTGGCTGTCCATAGCATATGTTCCAAAATGGAACTTATGCTGATTATGCAAAGTTACCTAGAGTTTTTGATAAATTTCAAATCAATTCTTGTAAACTCAGTTTACAAAAATTATAATAAAAATATGGAATAGAAGTAATGGTTACAAAACCTTCTAAAAAAACAGACCTAGAGCTTTTGCTTTGATTGAGCAAAAAATTAAAGAAAGAAACTATCTCTTTGTAAAGCATGCCAAAGAAAGGCAACAACAAAGAAATATTTCAGAACTTGATGTGCTCAATATTTTAGAGGGTAAATCAGGCTATGAGAGAAAAAGAAACAAAAGCAAGGATTCCTATGAATCCAACTACATACATGAAAAACCGCCGGATTGGAAATACTGTATTGAAGGCAAAGATATAGATGAGAAAAAAGTACGAGTTATTCTTACATTTGATGACCATCTGATGCCCATTATTACAGTAATCAATTTAAGCGAGGAGGAAATACCATGAAAACTAAAATAGAATCCACATTCCTTTACGAAGGACTTGGTTTTCCTATTGAATTAGAAAATGTAGAAATGATTAACATCAATGACGAATGGCATCCCAAAATTGATGTCCACTACGTTGCTGATGAAATAATAAAAAAATTGGCTATCCAAGAAGAAAGATTAACGGGTAATCAAGTGAAATTCATTCGTTCCTATTTCTCCATGCCTTTACGTGAATTTGGTGAAACCGTGGTTCATGAATCACACACCGCAGTCAGTAAATGGGAAAAATGTGAAGATGAGATAACCAATATGAATGAAAATACCGAACAGGTATTACGTCTCTATATTATCGAACAAACTCAAACCAAGACTAAAGCTGATCAAAAGAATTTTTATTCGAACTTTAAAAGAAGCAGAGCTTTTGTAAATGCCAAAGGTAAAAAACCCAAACCACTTCAATTAAAGCTCTGTGCGTAAATTGTTTGCTACTGCAGTCGGTTACATTTTGTAACCGACTGAAATTAACAATTAATGAACAAAATGGAATAAGGGAGGTAGCAAATTGCCACCTCCCTTTCAATTGAATAAAACAGGTTATGAAAACAGGTGATTATTATGACTAAGAAACATTTATCTACTTTTGAAAGAGAAATGCAAGACCCTATTTTTCGTGAACAATTTGAAAAAGAACACCAAGACGAACTTGAAAAATATCAAAATAACCGTGAGAAAGTTAGCCTAAAAAGTAGAAGCATCTCTGACTGTAATTCAAAGAAACTCGATCCAGTATACAAAAAAATGTAGAATTTAAATATGCTTTAAACAACTTCCCTTGTGGGGTTAGAAAGTGACTTTAGAAAAAAATGAGATGATAAGTATCATTTAAAAATTAATATAACAATCTGATTTTTAATGAAATAAGTTAAAATTAATTTTTATCTCTACTAACCTCTAATAAAAAACCTACCCATTGGTAACACGCAAAAAGTCAGAATTCACTCAA
>JACPOX010000097.1 GCA_016191305.1 Legionella longbeachae
CAGTTTGCAAACATTTTCCAGGACATGGCTCTGTCATTTCTGACTCACACATTACAATGCCAATTTCTCATAGAGCTTATGATGCTTTGAAATGCAAAGATTTAAAACCTTTTATTGAATTGATTAATAAAGATTTATTAAATGCGATTATGCCTGCTCATGTGACTTATAAAGCAGTTGATGCAAAAAAACCTGCTGGATTTTCAACAACATGGCTTCAAAAAATACTGCGCAACGAATTAGGTTTTAAAGGTTTAGTTTTAAGTGATTGCCTCAGTATGACAGGTGCTGATATCGGTAATTTGATGACACGTACAGAAGAAGCACTATCTGCAGGCTGTGATATGTTGATCGTGTGTCATCAACCTCGTACTGTACTTTTAGAATTATTACAAACTATTACTTTTAAACAGCTACCTGAATCAGCGGCACGCATCATTTCTTTTAAAAATCAGATGCTGCGATTCGCTGATCCTGAAAAAAAGCAACTACCTGCTTCTGTATATAATTCGTTACAGGAACATCAAGAGCTTAGCGCAAGTAATACACCTAATGCACAATTCAATACTACACAAACAATTTAAGATAGAAGAAGAACTAGGGTTAAGGAAAAGTAGCTTTAAAATGTAGGTTGGGCCCCTTCCCCAACAGGAGCACTAGCCCTAGCGGCCCTTTGTTGTGCCAAGGGCCAACCTATAAAATTCTTAACTTAAGAATTGTTTTTTTGAAGCACAGCTGAACGAGTATGCCAAAATAAAAAACATCCCATAAGAGCCATAAATAAAAAGTACAGCGCACACCATCCAGCCATAGAAATTCCCAACATACGCCAATGCACTTCACCGCATTCACCAGTTCCCCACAACAACGTCTTTAGGATTGTTTGCCAAGGAAAATATTGAATCAAAATATCCAAACCCGGCATACAAGCAGAGGCTTTATCTGCAGGAAAAGACTGTAACCATAATTGGCGTAAAGAAAAATATAACCCTGCACAGGCGATGATTATTTGAAACAAACAGAGAATGTGTGCTTTTTTTAAAGTGCGCAAGCTTAATCCAAGAATAGCCAAAAGCAAAAAAACACACACGCGTTGCATAATACATAATGGACAAGGAGTTAAACCTTGAACATATTGAAAATAAAAAGACGCAATTAATACAAATGCCGTCAAAACAGCACTGAGGTTTTGAATTTTTCTATAAGTAATTTTTTTCATGATTTAGGCAACATATAGGATATAGCCGCCTTTAGTTCCTCATCACTACAATTAAAACAAGTTCCTTTTACGGGCATAGCATTCACACCTTTTATTGAAGAAGCAAGTAAATCATCTAATTTTTTACCAGTTAATCGTTGTTTCCAATCTTGTTTATTCCTGAATTTGGGCGCCCCCGCTAGTCCATCTCGATGACAAACGATGCAATATTGTTCGTAAATTTCTTGTCCAGATTCTTTTTCACTGGCTTTATCTTTTTCACTGGCTTTATTATGAACCACTTTACTCTCAGATTCTATTTGATTTTGGACAAAAACTTTACCTACAGGCTGTATTCTTTCTTGAATTTCATCTTGTTCTGTTTCATTATCCGCACATAATGCAAATGAAAAAGAAAACAACATGATTAAAATACTTAACCTCATACCTGTACACCTTTAAAAATAATTTAGAATAATACCGAGAAGCACGGTGTTTTTCCAATGATTATATACCCACAAAGAAGGATTTAAAATGTCTGTTTATGTTACCTCAAGCCCTATTCTGTTCATTGCAGACTCAGAAATATTAGCGATTCCAGTTATTGATAATCAAGAC
Organism: Legionella longbeachae; assembly: GCA_016191305.1. GTDB lineage: Bacteria > Pseudomonadota > Gammaproteobacteria > Legionellales > Legionellaceae > Legionella > Legionella longbeachae_A. The sequence goes on from JACPOX010000097.1 coordinate 1,817, forward strand.
CCCATGGTTGATTTAATAGACCATCAAGAAATTATCTTTGGGCCCTCTCCTGAAATTCCTAATAATAGCGATTATACAAAAATGCGAAAAACTGTTTATGAGAAATTAAAGAAAGCTCAATCCATGCTCCCCAAAGGATTACGTTTTTGTCTTTATGAAAGTTATCGAAGTCTAGACTTACAAAAAAATTTATTTGATACTCGTTATGCAAAAGTTAAAAATAAATATCCTGACTGGTCAGCTGAGCAAATTTTTACTGAAACAATAAGGATGGTTTCTCCAATAATCAATCAAGACGGCTCCCCTAATATTCCACCACATTCTACAGGTGCAGCAATTGATGTATATTTAATCAACGAACAGGGAGACGCTATTGAGATGGGAATTCATCCTAAAGATTGGATGGAAGACATCGATGGTTCGCTTTCGTTAACCACATCACAAGCCATTTCTGAAGAAGCCAAACAAAATCGAAGAATAATGACTAAAGCCTTAGAAGCTGTTGATTTCGTAAATTATGGTCATGAATATTGGCATTGGTCTTATGGAGACCGTTATTGGGCTTACTATAGACAAAAACCATATGCCATTTATGATAAGGTTTTTTAAAATAAGTAAATTCGACAACTGATTGAAAATTAGGTTATATTTTAAATGGCATTATCCATTGTAGTTATATCTTAATAAGGACTTGATATGGCAAACACAAAAGAAATTTACGCTCCTGCAACATTAAAACGTAATTGGGGTTGGCTCTTAGGCTTAGGAATAATACTTATTTTTCTTGGTTGTGTAGGCCTGAGTATGGTCATTGGATTGACTCTCGTTAGTATGTATTTTTTTGCAGCCTTATTAATCATCTCTGCAATATCTCATTTTATTGATGTGTTTAAACATCGAGAATGGAAAGGGGTACTTTGGCAAGCAATCATTGCTGTTTTATACCTGATCGGCGCCAGTATTGTGATGTATGATCCCTTTTTGGCTTCTGTGTTGATTACAGCACTATTAGCTGGAGTACTTATTGTTATTGGAATCACCAGAATAGTTATGGCTATTAGCGTAAAAAACTCCACAGGATGGGGATGGTTATTATTTGCGGGGATTACAGCCATTATCCTTGGCCTATTAATTATCATGCAGTGGCCAGTCAGTGGACTATGGGTTATAGGAATGTTTATTGCTATTGATATGATAATTAATGGCTGGACTTATATTTTTATAGCACTCTCTGTACGTGCATCTGCATAATGAACATAGTATGATACTGCATTATTATCCAAATGCAGTATCATATGAATTCAAGAACAATACGTATCGCTACAAGGCAGAGTCCCTTGGCTTTATGGCAAGCAAATCATATTCGTCAGTTATTGTTAAATAAATACCCAAACCTACAAATTGAACTGTTACCCATGACCACCTCTGGAGATAAATTTCTTAAAGATAAACTTTTAGCCATTGGTGGAAAAGGCTTATTTGTCAAGGAATTAGAAGAGGCTTTATTAGATAAAAGAGCCGATCTAGCTGTTCATTCGTCAAAAGACATGCCCGCAGAATTCCCTGCAGGACTTAGCCTGGCAGCAATTTGTAAAAGAGATAATCCTTTTGATGTTTTTGTTAGTATTCAATATCAAAGTTTGCACAGCTTACCTCAACAAGCTGTTGTCGGTACAGCAAGCCTGAGGCGACAATCACAGTTATTAGCTTATAGATCCGATTTATGCATTAAACCTTTACGTGGGAATATCAACACAAGATTAGAAAAACTTAAAGCAGGAGAATATCAGGCAATCATCCTTGCTGCTGCAGGCCTTGAACGCATGGGTTTCACACAAACCATCACCGAACAATTATCTGCTGAAATCATGCTACCTGCATGTGGACAAGGAGCCTTGGCTATTGAATGCAGGACTGATGATAAAGAAATTCAAGCACTAATTGCTGAATTAAATGATCCCATATCGTCTATTTGTGTGCATACTGAACGCCATGTTAATGCACTTTTAGGCGGTAATTGCCATGTGCCCTTAGCGGTTTTTTGCGTAGCAACAAAAAGCAATCAACTACTTTTACAAGCAAGAGTTTTAACCGATGATGGTTCTATAATGATTACGGACACTCAAACCGGTACTCTAGATCAAGCCAGCACTTTGGCGGAGCTTTGTTCACAGTCGTTGCTGATACAAGGTGCAGCCAACCTTCTTACATCAGCCCCATGAATACTCCAGGCTCACTCCATGGTTTACGCGTTTTAAATACTCGTCCTCAGGGACAAGCGCATGAGCTTAGTCAAAAGATTCGTGAGGCTGGAGGTATAGCACTCGAACTTCCAGCATTGGAAATAAAAACAAATACCAATTGGCTCACATCATTACCTGATTTAAAAAAAGTGGACCAAGCGATTTTTATTAGTGCCAATGCGGTTCGTCATTGTTTTAGCCAATTAAACACCAATCATATCGAGTGGCCATCAACGATTAAAGTGATTGCCATCGGGCAAGGAACTGCGGCAGCGCTGCATGCATTTAAAATAACAGTTAGCGTAGTTCCTGAAGTAGCTAATAGTGAACATCTATTGGCGTTAAAAACATTACAACCATCTGAAAGAGATACTGTGCTACTATTTAAGGGAGAAGGTGGCAGAGCCCTTATTGAAAATAATTTAAGAAAA
>JACPOX010000277.1 GCA_016191305.1 Legionella longbeachae
TTTAAAGGTAATGCTTTCATTTCTAAACCATGATGATATGATTGCCAATTTTCAGTGTTTGTGAAAAGAATCAATAAGAATAATAATCACATGGAAACCGAAACAGCGCACCTAACCCACAATAAAAATGCTCTTGCTGTACTCAAAGAATATTTTGGTTTTGATTCATTCAGAACGCCCCAGGAAGACATTATTAATGAGGTCATTACCGGGCATGACGTTCTAGTCTTAATGCCTACCGGTGGTGGGAAATCATTATGTTATCAAATACCCTCCATAGTAAGAGCAGGGATAGGAATTGTTGTATCTCCATTAATTGCATTAATGGAAGATCAGGTTACAGCATTGCGTTTACAAGGAATTCGCGCCGCATATTATAACTCCTCCTTAAGCAGTGAAGAGGCAAAAAATGTATTAATGCAATTACATCATGATGAATTAGATTTACTCTATATTGCACCTGAGCGCCTTATTAGCACTTCATTCATTGAGCGATTAAAGGAATGTCATATTTCTTTGTTTGCCATTGATGAAGCTCACTGCATTTCCCAATGGGGCCATGATTTTCGTCCTGAGTATGCGGCCTTAGGTGTTTTGAAAACTCAGTTTCCTGACATTCCAATTATTGCTTTAACTGCAACTGCTGATAAACAAACACGTCAGGATATTGTGGTTAAATTAAACTATACCCCCAAAAAGTACATTGCTTCATTTAACAGGCCTAACATCCATTATAAAGTGGTACCCAAAACCAATGCTGCAAAACAATTAAATCAATTTTTACAAACGGTAGAACAGCAATCTGGAATTATTTACTGCGGCACACGTAATAGCGTGGAAAGTCTTGCCGAAAAACTACAAGACATGGGCTTTAAAGCACGAGCTTACCATGCCGGATTGACTCATAAAGAACGGCGAGAAGTACAAAATTTATTCCGCTATGATCGCATTGATATTGTTGTGGCTACCATAGCATTTGGCATGGGAATTGATAAACCAAATGTTCGCTTTGTAATCCATCATGATTTACCTAAAAATATTGAAGGCTATTATCAAGAAACAGGACGAGCAGGACGTGATGGCTTACCAGCTCAAGCACTTTTACTCTACAATGCAGCAGATAGCGCTAGACTGCGCTCATGGATTATGAACACGCCGCTTGAAGAACAAAGACGAGTCGAAACGAACAAACTAAACCACATGCTTGCTTTTGCTGAAGCATCCCATTGTCGTCGCCAAATTTTATTACGCTATTTTGATGAACCTTGTGATACACAATGCCAATATTGTGATGTATGCGAGAATCCACCCATAACTGCTGACGCAACTGAAGATGCTCGAAAATTCTTATCCTGTATTTATCGATTGCGCCAAAATTATGGCTTAACCCATACCATAGATGTATTACGTGGTAGTTCCTCTGAGAAAATAACCCAATATAATCATGAACAATTAAGCACCTTTGGCATTGGCAAAGACAAATCGACCCATTACTGGAAGCAACTAGCCTGGCAATTGATTCATAAAGATTATTGTCTGCAAGACATCAATCATTTTAATGTACTGAAATTAACACCAAAAGCCATTCCCTTATTAAAAGGAGAAGAAAAAATCTCCCTAACCATCCCTAATGATGATCTTAAAAAAAGCAAAAAGAAAACCAAAGAGCGTCCAAGCATTCAAGCTACAAACAGTCCTTTATTTGAAATATTACGCACTTTAAGACGTAAACTTGCAGATGAAGAAAACAAACCCCCATTCATGATATTTAGTGATGCAACCTTACATGCAATGACACAAGCAAGACCCCAAAATATGGAAGAATTACTAGCAGTCTCGGGTGTTGGCCAACACAAATTGACGCATTATGGGGCCTATTTTCTAAAAGCATTGAATGAGTATAGTGAATAAGATATCCTAGAAAATGGTCCATGATTGACCAAAATTAAGTTAACAAGGAGCGTTAGTATGGGATTAAAAGAAATTGTCAGTACAGTGGAAAAGGATATAGGGCTTATTTCTGTAACAAATAAAACAATAGAAAAAGGACATACACATACTATTCCATTTGCACTAAAACCCTCAGAACAATTAATGTCTGCATTAAGAGGTCCCAAGGATACACATCTTCCAATTGTAAATTCACCTACTAGTGTCAAAACTTCTGACAATAAAGATGTCACTATAAAAGGATTTTCAACTAAAACAGCGCAGCAAACTTTAACAATAAGTGGTACACGACTCGATCGATTACTTTCTAGTGCTAAAATTTATGTAAATACCAACGTTTTTCCAGATGGTTTGTACCAAAAAGCGATAAAAGAGAAATTAGTTAATAATAAGAACAAAGAATTACCTCCTGAAGTTAATGGAACTCATTGGGAAAATCTCGCAGTCGGAGTATGCCATGCCCAAGAAGTTGATTTGTTGGTTGGCACGATTATGAGCGGTCATAAAAGAGCTCATACTACAGTACGTGAAGGTAAAATCGATAAAGAAACACCCGCATTGCTTTTACTCTCAAGTCCATGCCTAAATCTTAGGAGTGAACTCAAAGTTCATCTGGATAAAAAAAATCAGATCCGCTTTATCGAGGGTATGTTTCGCAATCTTTTTGATGCAACACAAAAAGAAGGACGTCAGTACATTGCCATGTCAGCAGCAGCTCTCGGTAAAAACAGTGTAAAACCTGAACTTTATTTTGCGGCATTAATGAATGTAGCTAAAGAATTCCCTGATTTAAATATTATTTATCATCCTGTTGATCATGAAAATGCTTTTGATAAAGCGCTGAAAAATGCGAAATTGGAGAATGTAGCTAAAGCAAGCAAAAATATAATTTTTATGGCTGACAAACTAACTCAGATGGGTAAACTTTGTGCTTTACATATGCCAACAAACAGTGATGTCATCTATGGATTATCCGATGAAAACAGTCAAACTTATCTGGGAACGGTATCTACTAGTGCAGTGAACAGTTTTAGCGTGAATCCCCAAGCTTTTGCAACTGTTATAGAAAGAAATTTAACTTGGCCTACAAATTCTGTTATAAAAACCAAAATTTTGGACAATAAAAATAATATAAACTTGCCAGCGCCTTCGTGCAAAAGTGAAGAACATAAGGTTGAACAAATTACTAAAAATGAAGAAAAACTAACTGTAAATGCTAATTCTACTGATTCTCCTCCTTTGGTAGAGCAAATAGATGAGACAGTGAAGGAAACTGAGACACCTTCTGGTTCAGATGAAATAATACCAAACATCATTTTTTCTCCAGTCCAGATAGAACAAGAACCACCTGCTTCCGACTTACCAATTCAGAATGCAACCGATAAAGTAATCGTGATTAGTTCTCCTGGTAAAAATGGAATCTTTCCTCCCAGCAAACCAGTAGAAACGCCACCACGACTTGAACCAACTTCCTCTTCATTGAGCAAGAAACAGGTTTTTGAAATAAATCATACGATTGATTGTTTAACAGGAGAAATCCAAAGTTGTTGGCCTTATCCAAATAAAGCATTAAAACAAATCAAGGTAGATGCTCTAAATGCCCTAATAAAAAATGCACGTACCATGAACATCCATGATGCAATTGCAGCAGTTAAACAAGAGTATCCCAAAGCGGTCGAAGGAAATTGGAGTACTCGTACCGCAGATTTATTTAATAAATTGGAAAGACAATCAATAGCTGTCAATTCAATGATTTGATAACACTTTGTGTAAGTATGGTGTCTTGGTAAAAAAGTTCAGATTTGATTGTAGATTGGAGGATGCACCAAATACGGACTTTTTGTGACACAGGGTGATCAATTTTCCACCTTAACCCTAAACTCCACAACGGAATCGTTACTAGAAACTCCTAGTAAATTCAACTGCCAAATTTAGGGTTATGGTAATAAAAGCTCACCTTGAGCATTAAAGCGATAACGTCTCTCATCCCATCCTTGACCAAAAAGCCTGAGTACTGAGCTATAATAATTGTCAGCACTTAATTCATCTGCATAGATACGTTGCCTTTGTATCGCGAGTTCTGGAGGATTATTTGATAAAAGAGGCAACAGTGCAGCAACGAAACCAATAGAACCTTTTCCTTGTGTTTTACCACTGCGGATATCAATTTTCTCAGGCACAAATCCCAATTGTTGTATCAAAGTTATAATTGGGGAAAAATGTGTTACTACTATTTCTTCTTGCGGAGCATCTTTAGCTAACATGCCTACCCAGAGATAAACTCGAATGGCATCGTAACTACCTAAATTAGGGTACTTCTGATCAGAGCGCCAACCTTTACCATTGTTCCAAACTACCCAATCAGGTGCGAATCCTTTGGGGGATGTTTCTAATAATAAACGTCGGCTATTACGTTTTAACACTCTCCATTTCCTATTAATTGTAGCAAATCGAGTTAGCAACTGCAGAGGTAAATAACTAGGATTAAGTCGCCAATTATTCTTAAAATGAAAACCAACTTTACCTGGAAGCAACATAAGACCTAATCCAGGAATTTTCGTCACCTCTTCATTAAGAATACGCTGCAGTAATTTTTTACCTAAAATACTATAACTAGCTTGTTTCCACAGTCTACCGGCCTCTAGCAAATCATAAGCAAGCCATAAATCCGCATCAGCAGCAGAATTACTGTCTAAAACCATCCATTGATTTTTTTTATTTTTTCCCCACAACCAAGCGGGTAAGTGTTTTCCCAAATCACCAGCAGCAAGATTACTTTCAGTCCAGTGTAATAATTTATCAAACAAAACCTTGTCTTGTACAATCAAGGCAAAGAATAATGCATAACTTTGCCCTTCAGAAGTGGTTCTTTTATCGGGAGTTTGTGTATCAATGACCCGTCCATCGGCACTAATGTAATACTGCTTAAATTTTTCCCAACTAGACCATTGTTCGTTTGCTTTGGCATTACAAATATTTAATGAGACTAAAAAAATAAAGAACCAAGCTCTCACTCCTTGTCTCCTTGTCCCTTTAAGCGACGTTGGCTCATGGCTAAAAGACCACGCCATAATAAGAATGTTACTATTACCGCAGCTAAAAGAGATATTAGTGCCAAATTCACTGGATGTTGTTGCAATGCAACCCAAAAATTCCTCCACCAAGATAAATTTCCTAGATTATAGACAGGACCTACACGCAAACTTTCAATTCCCGAATCACGTATTACAGTTACTGAGCCGAAAATTTTGTACCGATTGTCTTGGTCCGTTATTGCCTTATTGAGTAGTTCAAAATCTTGTTGATCCTCAGCTCGCAAGATGATAATACTGCGTTTAGTAAAATTAGGTGATTGAATACCAAGAATCCCTGCCATAGCCCCCATAGCATGAATCGTCGTTTTGCTTTCAGCCACAGCAGTAGGTGTCATAAGTTGTAAACTGGGCATCGCATTTTGATTTAATGGTTCTTTGATCCAGTTCTGGGTTTTATTAAGTAATAAATTAATATTAGCATTTTGGCGTAGCTCTTCGGGTAATACGCCGATAATCAAGAGATCAGCATCCTTATTTTTAACCTGTGCCCAATCATCTTTCAACGTCATCCCCAAAGCAGGATACCCTGTTTGGGAACCAATAGTACCAATAACATTAAGCAAGGTCGAAATAGCTTTAGGCTTAGATTGCGAATCAATATACACAATTGTTTCTGACAGATCAGCTAAACGACTAAAGGGAAATCCTGAATCTACAAATGCACTCAAATTAGGCATAGTTATATGATGAGAGTAATTAGAAAAATCGATCGACGAAGCACTATCAATCACTCCAAAGTTATTAATTAAACCATACGTAGTACATTCCTGACTTTGTACTCCTCCCGAAAATTGTATTCCATATTGAAAATCAAAAGCTAATAAATTGTGTATACCTGGCTTAGCTACGGGAATATATAGTTTTTGATTGGTTTCGGATAAAGTGTCGGATGAAAAAAGAGTTTCATCTCCGTGATAAGACTGCAATGCGTAACTGTTTATAAAAGAATCGTTTAAAGTAATGTCAAGATGGGACAAACTAGCTCGGGGAGCTAGTGAGTAACGATATTTTAAATTCAATTCGATTCCTCGATTCTTATTAAGATAGAGATCCGGAGGTAAATTAAATCGCAACAGAATTGGATAAAGAGTAAAGCCTTTTGCTTGTAATTGTCCTTTAAATTCCTGGAGTTGCTCAAAAGTTACGGGCCTGTCTGTGCGAATCCAATTTGGCGCATCATAAGGTTGACGAGGCTTTAATTTTTTTACATTTTCTATAATAACACTTTGTCCACGAAAAAGAATATTACCTTGCGCTATGCCCTGAACAGCAGTAATTAAATCCTTATCATCTCGCCCCATAATTAACAGAAATTTGATATAAGGATTATCAGGGTGACTGATCATCTCCACTGTAGGTGCATTTACAGTTTTATAATTTTTCAAAAAATCCGGTCTTTGCTCATTTGTAGCTAACACAATTGCATTATGCATAGGTAATTCATTATACAAAACTGAAAAAGAAACTCCACGCCATAGGGCCTTACTGCCAAACCATGAAGCCAGAATTGCCGCAGCGCGTTGTTGTATCAAATTGGGTTGTCCAGCAAAAATCATGGGTAAATTAACTGGATTATTATCCAGTGAATCAAAAAATGGCTCGGGAAAATGAGACAAATCATTTTTTAAGAGTAAATTTTTCACGGTTAATTCAAGGTAACTAGATTTATCAATATTTATCCATATCGAACTATGACCTGGATTTTCACAAATTGCTTTGTAGTGACCAATGAGCTCTAGTCTGAGACGGTTAAAATCATTAATAAAATGAGGATCTATTAGGATATCTGCACTACTTAATTTACCTAACTGTTCTTCCTTAATCGTCATCACATTTACAAGTTCATCATTAAGATAAATTTTCAGTTGCGATAAAATAGGAATCAGTGCTGGTGAAGGTATAAATTCCAAATGCAAGAATGCTTTATTTACAAGTTCGTCCTTACGTATAGAAAACTCTATTTGTTCTCCTTTACCGTAATTACCAAAATTGAAATTATTTTTTTGTTGGCGTATGTTTTTAAAATATAATTTGACCGTTCGGCTGGGTACCGCTGAAGAATTTGATAATACTGATGTTTCAGCTGAAGAATTTGATAATACTGGTGTTTCAGCTGAAACACCAGCGTTGGTAGGCTGTGCAAAGGTCATAGGGGCTGCCAATAGGCTAACTCCTCCAAGAATCGATACTGTAATACGAATTATTTTGCTTATCATTTTCTCATCCATAAGTTTTAAATTTTATTTTAATTCAGACGGCTCTTGATACCGACTATTTATCAATTTAGGCTTACGAGGAACAAATGAGCCCAGCCATGCTATTGTATAGGTTATACTTTTTAGTGATTTCCGAATTACAACAGGTGCATGTTCTAAGAGATCCAAATAACCATGCAAGTCTAATATAAATACCTGTTTCATACTTTGCAGAGGTTTATCCTGAGCAAACTCTTCCTGCCATGCTGGCCAAACGTCTTCTCGCGCAAAAGTACATTGAATAAAATCAATATTTTGGCGAAGGGACAATTCATGTAATTGTATACCAATACTCTCATGGGATGAATACATAGTAGTCCCTGGAAAAGCATATTCGTTTTGTCCACGTTGGAGTAAAACGAATATTTCTTCTCCAGTCGATATCAAGCCTGGCATTTCCAATTCAATTCCTAATCCTGTATCAGAGTAATCTCTTACTATGCAAGGAAAGATTAACCCATCATCTCGGACTATTGAGGCAGGCATCTCAAAAGACACTCGAGGTGATCGTCTTATTTGTTTGGCCTCAATGCTAACTCCTAGCGCACCACCAAGAATAATAATATTATATAAAGTCCAAACTATAGTAATAAGAACAGCAAGCACAGTTTGTTCTGGATCGATAGAGAGACGTCTAAAAGCCACAATCAGACCTAGTATATTAATACATAACAAAACCAGATAAGGACGGGCAACGAACCAATCAACGTATAGAGTTTTAATTAAGCCACCTTTAGCAGTGACATTAAATTTACCTTTTCTGGGATTAATTAATGCCATCGTTGTAGGTACAGCAATATACCAAGCCATTACTGTTTCATAGATTTCATTCCACAAAAAATGCCGATATCTTCCTTGAATACGATTATTAGCTATCACTGCGTGTATAATATGAGGTATCGCGTATAGAAGTACCATTACACCAGACGCATAAACGATATATGCGTTCAGAAGCAAAAACGCAGCTGGAGTAATGAAAAAAATTAATCGCGGAATTCCAGAAAAAAAATGCAGCATAGCTCCGAAATAACAAATACGTTGTCCCCAAGTCAGGCCTTTTCCAAACAAAGGATTATCCAAACGAAAAATCTGAGCCATACCACGCGCCCAACGAATACGTTGCCCCACATGACCAGCCAGACTTTCTGTAGCTAAACCTGCCGCCAATGGTATACGAATATAAGCAGAGTGGAACCCAAGACGCTGTAGTCTTAATGAAGTATGTGCATCCTCCGTAACAGTTTCCACTGCCATTCCGCCAATTTCTTCCAATGCAGAACGACGTAAGATACCAGCAGATCCACAAAAATAGGTTGCATCCCAAGCATCATTTCCATCTTGTATTACTCCGAAAATATCCTAGTACCATCACCAGCCAAATGTATGTTTCAGCTAAAATGAGCAAAGTTCCAAATATACTACTCACAGCATCATCCCAATCTAATGTATAAGCATAGCGCCACCATAGATAACGACAGGAAACAATTATAGAAAGAACTACGAGCATAATAGTGCTAATGTGGCCAGGAGTTTTACGAATGCTCATCGCCATTATCCAAAGAAGTATGACAAATATAAATTGTGCCTGTGGAGCAAATGGTTGAGTAATACATATTAACAACAATATAGTTGCAAGAATGCTCAGTATTACAAACAAACTACGACGAAAAAAAACATTTATTTTTAGGTAATGCTCTAGATTTTTTTGTAACGTATTATGGTGTTTAATTTTTTCTGGGAGTTTTTCCAGTCTGGAGTAATAAAAATTTAAGCTATTTCTAAAAAAATCAAAAACAGAATTCAAGGTTGTCTTCTGGTGTTCAGGATAAAATAAAATGAGCCATATTACCTGAAATAAATATCGCAGCCCATTTCCTAAACGATAAGGTCTTTCTGAAATATGAGGAAACAAATAATGACGATTCTTAAGCACCCATCTCCAACGCGAAGATTCCAGTCGCAAAAAAATCCACCCTATTATCTTCAATAGAATAATAAAAAATGCAGTGACAATTGAACCTTTTTGTAGGGAAATATGATGATAATTTTTTTCAATATTTTTATATGCATTATCTGTCAATAAAAAGCTCAGTATCTTACTCATTCTTTATTTCCGTTACTATTGTCCAAACACGAATCGGCCAAATATTCTGAGCAACCAAACAATGAGCCTAACATTCATCCCAAAGCATTTGGATAGCAAAAAAAGCTCCTATAAGACGCTAGTACTATTGACAAAAAATTGGGTGAAATTTGCTGCATAATTGTTATAAATTCTTTTGTTCATTTTAAACATAGTCCTCTATGCAGTAAAAATCAATTAATAAATAAAAACATTCATTTATTAAAAAAATTATATAAATCAAAGGATTTTCAGTGCATACTTAAAAGAGGTAATTGAATCATTGTAAAGATTTAGGTTGAAACATCTATACAGGGGTTCGTAGTAGATTCAACTGTCGAATTTAGGATAATATGTAGATTTATAATAATTGTTACTAAACGGATAGAATGACAATGAATTCAACATTTCCTGCGATACGAAAAGTAGTATTTCCTGTTGCTGGGTTAGGGACAAGGTTTCTACCCGCTACAAAAGCAGAACCTAAAGAAATGCTCACCGTAGTGAATAAGCCTTTGATTCAATATGCCGTTGAAGAGGCTTATGCAGCAGGTATACGCGAGATGATTTTTGTAACCTGTCATAACAAAGCGGCAATTGAAGATCATTTTGATTTTGCTTATCAATTAGAAAATGAACTGAAAGCACATGATAAAAATGAGCTTTTATCTATTGTTCAATCAGTTACCCCCCCGGATATGGAATGTTTTTATGTTCGCCAAGCAAAACCCTTTGGCCTAGGACATGCTGTTTTATGCGCCGAAAAAATTGTAGGTAATGAAGCCTTTGCCGTAATTTTGGCTGATGATTTAATGACTGGACAAATACCTGTTATAAAACAATTGACTCAATTATATGAAACATATGGACACAGTATAATTGCCGTGGAAAATGTAGCACCAGAATTAACTGAATTTTATGGGATTATTGAAGGTATTCCATGGGATAAAAACCTCTTAAACATCCAGCGTTTAGTAGAAAAACCACATAGTGCTACATCCAATACCGCAATAGTAGGACGATACGTTCTTACCCCTGGAATTTTTGAACAA
>JACPOX010000098.1 GCA_016191305.1 Legionella longbeachae
AACTTGAAATCAGTAAGATTGTTGTTATTCAATGCTCTGTTTATAAAATTCAATTCTTCTATAACTGTCTCTTCAAGGAATTTATTTTCTTTGTAATAAGGTTTTTGCTCATTGAGGTCTTTTTGGTTATAAATCAAGCTATTTGTTTCGAATTGATATAATGACTCCTGATACATGAATTTTTGATATTTATTTATCGCTTTTTTAAAAATCTCTGCCGCTGAACATGGTTTATTAAGATTATCTATATATTCCTCTAAATAATCCTTAGTGGCATTTGATAAACATTGATTAAAAATTAATTCTTTTTGCTTTTTAATAAGGTTAGTTAATTCGTTTTCGTTATAGCTTTTAGTAATGTTAATATTTTTCGACACATGTTTTTCGCAATTAGCAACAATTTCACCAAACTCAACAGAAAGCTCACTATCTCCTTGATTTAAGTTTCTCAGCTTATATTGCAGCCATCTAAGTTCCACTTGTGGGTAGCGATGTGTTTTTTCTTCTAATTCTTCTAAGTGACTTATTTCTCGGACAATTAAATCTTTGCGATATTGAATTGGGTAATGATTTATATAAATAATTAAGTCAGCTAGCTTCTGTAATGATTCAGTGGCAAATGTAGTCATAATGAAATACCGATGATTTTAAATGTTCTTTTTAAAATTGTAACATCTTACTCTTATGAGAATATTAAATGGATTATTTGAATAATAATTATACCAAAAATTATGAGCTTATCGCTGTTGAAATTTGCTTTTCTAGAATCTGTATCTTATATTCATTCTATGCTTTGCATGAATTTTCGTATAAGAAAGGAGTTCTTATGAGCGCTATGAAGCAGATTTCAGTAACTGTGTTAGGGATTTTAACCATGTCAACCAGCGTTTACTCTGCTGGTGCAGCTGATATTTCAGGATCATATACCTGTTCGTACCATGATCCGTTCACCACTCCTAATGATGGGACTGAAACCATAGTTTTTAAAAAAAATGGTGATACTTACAAAATTTCAGGAATTCCTACAGGTAGTGTATTACCTTATTATGTTGGTAAGGCCATATTTAATAAGAATGTTGATAATGCAGTGGGTTATATATTTTGGCAGCCCAAATCTCCTTCGGTTACAACAGTACAACTATTTACAATTAAACCGGATGGCTCTTTGGATGGTGTTTTTGCGCAAAGCAATAAAGATAAAGGTGGCACAGAAACCTGTACTAAGTCAGTACAATAAGCTTTTTCGCCTGTACAGATGATTTTATTAGAAAAGGAATTGATTATGAACACAGCGATCAAGAGTATTTATTTAATTACAGCATTATCTCTATCGACCATAGCTGCCTATGCGGATAACACCAATACCAGTACACCGGCGGATAGCACCAGTACGCCTGAGAACAGCACTAGTACACCAGCCAGCGCTCCAAGTACTCAGAGTAACAGCACCAGTGCACCGGTTCTTACCGGTAATTATCAATGCCAGCGTACTGATTCTGCGAATGTTATGGTTCCTTATGATCTTACTGTAACAAAGACCGGTGATACTTATACTTTTGAATGGGATGATAAGAATGGGAATCCTGCTATCTATGGTACGGGAGTGATACATCCAAATTTGAATAATGTTCTTGCTTCTTCATTCTGGGATCCGACAAAGCCAGAGACAGTTGGTATTGAAATGTTTGAAATAAAACCCGATGGAACTTTGCAATCAAATTGGGTTTTACAATCACAAAATCAGCTTGGCTCGGAGACTTGTACTAAGGGCAAATAAAAAGCTTTTAAATCATTTCATTATTTGGACAGAACAATATGAGGTTTTTTCATGTTGTTCTGTCCAAACTCCAAATCTTAATAATGCTGATGAATTCGTGGATAAGGCCCTCTTGCTGGTACTACAATAATATTTCTCTGCGGTGCCCATTGATGAATGTGATTATTTCTCCAGAGGTTTTGATGACGGTGGTGGTTAAACTGAATCCTTGGATGATCATGGTGGTGGGAATAATAAAAAGCAAATGTGGCAGAGGAAGATAATGTAGCCGCACCAAGGACGCCACACAACAGTAATTTTTTCGTAATCATTTTTATAACCCCTGTTAGATTGTTATTTTTTGTTTAGTCTAAATAACAAATGTAACAGAGTTATAACAAGATGAACTTATATTGTAACAAGGGTGTTACAAAAAGACTTAACCTACAACTCTTGTCTTTCATAGTTTTGTTCATTAGAAAGATAAGAAGTATTCTTAAAAAATTGCACATGGAGCATGAGTTGATTGAGTAGAAAAAAGAAAACTCCTAAAGCAAATGATAGGAAAAAATTATTTTTTAATAAAATCAAAATAACAATAATGATCGATGCGCGCATTATTTCGCTTATTAGATTAATTTGATTACCATTTGCTGCTCTTCCAAGTGCATAAAGAGTGAATAAAATCAGAGCCCCAATGAGCCAAGAGGCAAGTGAGTCATGGCTAAAAATAAAAGAGAGGTAGGTATATAAGCTGATTGCAAGGGTTAGATTAAAGAGCGTGTATAATTTAGGCGATTTTGTGCATCTCTCGGTAATTGTCCTTTTAGAAGTAATGGAGTTTTGTTGTTGGAGGCGCTGGAGAATCCATTCAGGTGGCATAAAAAATGCACGGATGACATCCAATTTATTATTCAAATTCTTACTATAGTACAAGATATCCTTGATGACTTTGATATTGGCATAAAATGGATTCCACGAGTCCAAAGGCTCGGTAACTCCATAATCTACGGGAGCATTTTCTGGCTCGAAGGTTCCAAATAATTTATCCCAAATAATTAAACTTCCAGCATAATTTTTGTCAATATATTGCGGATTTTTCCCATGATGTACACGATGATGTGAAGGAGTATTAAATATCTTTTCCAACCACCCCATTTTTTTAATTGATTGAGTATGGATCCAAAATTGGTAAAGCGTATTGAAAGAAGCTACTGTAACAAACATCCAGGTTGGAAAGCCAATTAAAGCCAGAGGTAAATAAAAAACCCAGGATGTTAGCGTTTGAAAATATCCCTGACGTAAGGCGACTGATAAATTATAGCTTTCACTTTGATGATGTACTGAATGACCTATCCAGAAAAAATTACTTCTATGGCTTGCCCGATGAAACCAATAGTAACAAAAATCAATACTAAGCCAGAGAGTAAACCAGGAAATAAATGAGGCCTGAATGTTCAAAAAAGCATAATGTTCATATAAATAATAATAACTGTAAATGAGTGCGCCTCTAAGGGGTAGGGCGCTTATTTCTTCAAGGATGCCACTACTAAAATTATTTATAGAATCATTAAATAGATATATATCCGATTTTTTGTAATAGGCAAAGACACACTCAATACCGATTAGAATTAAGAATATAGGAGCAGCGAAAACCGTGAAATTCATATCAATCCTTAAACGGTACTAAAAATGATAGAGTGGCTTTTATTTTCTTATAATTGTGTTCGGCTTGCAAATTTAAATGAAGGAGAACTGCTGCTACATTTATGGTCAATAAATGTTTTTCTTCAAAAACTTGTCTTCAGTTACTGCATCGCTAATTTTTGAAATAATCTATTTTGTAACCATACCCAGCGCCGGTAAATATCTCCCGTATATTGGTTAGCTATTTCTCGCGCTTGGTCAATTGCGGATTTCTGTGCTCTTGGTTCGGCATGGAATAAATCAATAAAAGTTAAAGCTGCTTCAGAACTTCCAAACAAACCTCCTAAATCGTCTTCTAAGAAGTTATACCAAGTAAGCGCTGCATCATATCCAAATCGTGCAAAAGCAAGGTAATTCATTTCATTAATTGGATTAAAAGCACTGGCTTCGCCAAAAATTGTAGCACCCTTTAATCCAGTTTGGTGAGCGAGTCGCATCATTTCAGAAAAACGTTTGCCAACAAATGAATAACGTTCTTGTTGCCATTGTGAACCCATGTGAGTACGTAATATATTAATCGGTTGTGGTAATTTTTTTACATGTTCTGCAGTTAATTGGGATTTTAATTGCTGCCAATATTTTTTGTTGATGCAGAATTGATAGATTGAATCAGATGCTAGACCAGCTAAAGGTGCTAGTGCATCTAAATCCAGCAAATTATCCCAATAAGCTTCACAAATAAGCCATGCATCACTCTTTGATTTTTTGATCGCGGTAAATAATTGTGGATAAACCTCTACCATATCATGCACAGACCACTGTTGATTCGTATTGCGACGCTTTGTACAAGTAGAACATTGACAGATCCCATAATCACCCGTTTCAAAATTAACGCCACCAATATCAAAAGTTTCTGCTAACCATTGCAGCGCTTCTACATGATACGCAATGTTTTCTGGTTTTGATGGACAAGCCGCATTTAAATAAAATGTTTCAGGTAAATAGAGTTTTTGAAAATCAGGAAGATTAAATTCAGAGGGCTGTGAAAATTGCGCACGTAGAGAAGGATTTTTTTTTAACCAATTGCTTAAATGATAAGGATGAGACCCTTCCCAATAAATTCCACCATAGCAATTTATCCATGACTATCACGTAAAAACCCATAAATAGTTAGACCATTGATACGGTTAATTGACATAAAATCAATTAAGCGAAAATAGTCATTTAAAAAACCATCCTCAGGTTTTGTGTAAGGATTAGAAAAACCAATTTCTTGCAATCCATTTTGTTCTAAGTACCAATTCGTACTATGATCCCAAGTCCAAAAAAAACGATAAGGCAAAGAAGGAGTTTCGTGGATGTTTAAGGCGTCAATGAAAATAGAGTCTTCTTGTTTTATTTTAGTTTGTAACGCGCGTGTAGCATAAACAAGCCCTGCAATTCCTCCGCCAACAATACGAAAGGTTGGACGATTGTACATGCTGCCGCTTTGGATCGAAAAAGAACCTTCTATGGTACTATTATCTATTTCCATTAGAATAATTAAGTGTGCATTTTCCGCGTTTTTTATTTCTAATGGTGAGTAAACAAATATTGTTCCCTTACAAAAATAACTTTTAAATAGACTTATTACAAAAGAAGAAGAATTTTCCTTCGTTATGATAGCGATAGCTGGGGAAACGGTATTTAGAATAATAGGTAAAGCAGTACAACGAAACTCCATTAGAATATCCTCTTATTTTTTTTCTTCTTCACTGTCAATAAGCGCATAAAATCAAACTTATTGTAACTACAAACTTAATAATTTTTATTATTCAAACGTATGGCTGATTATCGGCCAAGTTAGGGAAAAGTGGGCTTAAAATGTAGGTTGGGGCCCTGCCCCAGCCTACAGAATCCTTAATTTAATGGCAGTGATGCAACGCCTCAGGGCGAACTTATCACAAGATAGAGTATAGCTCTATAGTGCTTCTTATTAGAAGAAGGCAAGATTTTAGGCCCCAACAAGACTAGATAACTCCCGTAGAGCAATAAAAAACATGGTGTAATCATTACTGGAACTACTCAGCAGCATTTCTAGCAATTGTTCCCAGCGCTGTTGAATAAAGGGGTTTTGTGTGAACCAATAGCTGACGAGCTCTTCGGCATTTAGTTTTTTTTTATTATTGATTAAAATAATAATGGTTAAACGACGTTGTAAGTTATCCAATTCTTCACGCAAAGACAATCGAGCCAGATTGTTCCAATGTCCTTCACGAGAATCATTGCCGATTTGATCTCGAAACCAAACTAAACTAAATTTACTCCCTATGCAAAAATATACTTCAGCTGTTCTTGCCAAATCAAATTTATTTTGTGTCGCAACTTCAACTATATTGAGTGCAGTATACATTGCGCGAGTAGTGGCGATTTTCTTCGCTGCTTCCTCTGGCAACCCGATGTTGACAAACTGAACAACGATAGAGTCAAGATATTCTTTAGTAACACCGACCATTAAATCAGGAATTATTTGTTCAAGTTTATTAATCGATTGACTATAATGCGTAATATTTTTAGCAAGATCTCCTTTTAATCTATGACGGCGTAAAAACCAGCGTGTCGCTAAATTCATCAGCTGTCTTACATGATGGAGTAACTCATATTGAGTATGTACTGTTACCTTGTAATTGAGTGAATCAATTAATTTATGTAAATACTCTATTTGAAATGCTTTTGCAGCAAAAGTATAAGCACAGGCAATATTTGCAATGGATTGGCCTGTTTCAATGCGCATACGATACATAAAGGTAATGCCAAGGCTGTTGACAATCTGATTACTTAGCTGAGTTGCAATAATTTCTCGACGCAAACGATGTTTTTCCATTGATTTAACATATTTTTTTGTTAATAACGTAGGAAAACCTGTTTTAAGAATAGTAATGAAATAGGGATCATCCGGTAAATTCGATTTTAATAACTCATGAGTAAGATAAATTTTTGTATATGCCATAATAATGGCTAACTCAGGTCGAGTTAGTCCTTGGCCAGCGGCTTGTCGTTCTAGAAGTTTTTTATCATCTGGAAGAAATTCAACCGCTCGGTCTAATTGCTCCGAACTTTCCAATTCTTTAATATATGCCTGATATAATCCACTATAAGATACGGTATTTAACGAGGAAAAGCCCAGAACCAGGGCTTGATTATAATTATCTTGTAAAACCAGTTGCGCTACTTCTTCCGTCATCTGAGCGAGGAGTTGATTGCGTTTTTTCTCTGTGAGCTTTTTGTTGCTGACTTCTTTATTTAGGAGAATTTTGATATTGACCTCATGATCAGAACAATTTACTCCTGCAGAGTTATCAATCGAATCGGTATTAATATGCCCCCCTAATAGAGCAAATTCTACTCTCCCCAATTGAGTAATTCCGAGATTGCCTCCTTCTCCTATAATTTTGCAACGTAATTCATTCCCATTAATCCGACAAAACTCATTCGTTTTGTCGCCAACATCGGCATGTGTTTCAGTTGATGCTTTAATATAAGTACCAATACCACCATTAAACAACAGATCAACTGGTGCTTTTAATATTGCCTTAATCAGTTCATTGGGTGTTAATGAATTCTCAATGATAGCAAGCGCATTTTTAACTTCAGGAGTGATTGCTATGGATTTATTTGAGCGCTTGTATACGCCACCGCCTCTAGAGATTAATTGAGCATTATAGTCTTCCCATGAGGAAGCAGGTAATTGAAATAAACGAACA
>JACPOX010000278.1 GCA_016191305.1 Legionella longbeachae
TTTCCTGGCGACCATAGCGGTTTGGAACCACCTGACTCCATCTCGAACTCAGAAGTGAAACGAACATGCGCCAATGATAGTGTGAGGTCTCCTCATGTGAAAGTAGGTCATCGCCAGGGTTTTTTTCTTAGAAGCGGCTTAATAGCCGCTTTTTTTTTACCTTATTTCCAATTTGTCTTTCTTGACTAATAGCGAACTAACTCTCATAAAATTGATGGCATGTTGTGATGAGTATCTCTCCTTCAAATTGATTTTTATTAAATTTTAGTTTAAGTTAACTATATTTAGAATAGGTTGTCGTTTATGTTAGTCCAACAGATTATGGATTTTATTCAAATACTTGGAAGGGAAAGTAAACCTATTTCCTGTGATGTGATACTCCGTCAGGCACTTGTGTCGTATTTTTATGAAAAAGCCCCAAATGATAGTTTAAGTACCGATGACATCCAATTTCTGGTGAACTGTTTTAAAAATCGCTGGGAGTCTATTGTTGATGGTGAGGACGACTATACGCGCAATTCTTCAGTAGTTAATTTGCATTGGATTGAATTGGCTCGCCAACTCGAACCACTTACCAAAGTAAGTTATTTAAAAACTCTGATCCCTACTTTAAAAAATGATCGAGATTTAAACGACTTTTCATTACTCACTGAAACAGTAAATCTGTATAATTTTTTTCTAGGATCCAGTGGAACTACTTTATTTAGAAAGTGGAGTTTTTGTGAGCATTTAAAAACTTGGCAATTTACTTTATCTACATATAGAAGCTTAACTGAAAGGAAGTTAAATATTGTAACAATAGGTGAGTTATCTCGTTTAAAATTATGCAAACACACAGAAAAGCAAGTGACTGTTGGAATAGAACACTTCTCCAATTTTTGGGATTTTATGCGGAAAAAAGTTTTTGTTCATTTAAATGATAATGGCCAAACTCCTAAAGCAATGTTACCTCATTTACTGGAATTAATTGAGAGGTACTTTTATTTAAAATCAAATAATTTAAACTTTTCAATATTTAAAAATGAAGTTAATATTTTTTTTCGACGATTGTATGGTTATCCATTAACTGAAGTAAACTCTTTGTATGGGACAAAAATTGAATATAAAGAAAATGAGGAATATTTGTTAGATGTATTTATTGCGCTACATTCAGCAAATGATTTCCTTGAACTTGATTTTGAAATACAAGTTTTAAGTAAATGGCTCTTTCAATTTAATCCAGCCTTAAAGGCATTAAGTAAAGAACTAGAACCTTTTTATAGTGAGTGGACTAAAGGGCCTCTAGTAAAAGACATAAATCAAATTCAATTAGAAGCATTGAACAATTGTTGCATTTTATTTGTTTCGTTATTGACTTTTCATTTTAAATGCTCGAATTTTTTCGGCAAACAGACACATAGTTTTTGGGATAAAACAAATGATGTATTTCCTGAAGCATCTAAAATCTTTTCAATTTTACTGCGGAGCTTATTGGTTTGATCCTGAATTATTAATTTCAGCACTACTTGCTTTTAATACACATAATCAAGTAGTTAGATTACATATTAATCTTTTTTTAGATGATTTAGTGCATACTTATGCTCAAGATCAAAATGATTTTATGAAACAGTTCCGAGTTAATATATTATTTACACAATTTGTAAATGGATTAAGTGAGCATCATCGGCGAAATTTGCTGAGACTGATTAATATTTGCGATATTGAAACTGCAAAACTTCAATTTTTAAGTAATTGTGTTGTGCACCTCAACGAGCGTTTGTCACAATTAAACCAAACTCCATCTGAGAGTAGTTCAATATATTTTTTTCCTCCGATACCTAAACTGGATAATTCAAAGTTATTTGAATTGTCTGAAGAAATAAAAGATGTTAATACAATAGTGACTGAATATAAATCTAGATTAACGAGCTTTAAATTTGATCCGAACTTATTAGAAAAGATCAGTTCTTATTTGCTGAAAATTGGCCAACCGATTCTAAGTATCACTCAACTAGAAATGGTTAAAAATTTTGCTCGTCAGCAAGATTATATTGGGCAATATAACTAGCGAATTGTCAAAAGACCCTAAGCAGTTAAGTATATTGAGTACAAAGATAGATGAAGTTTTCGTATCTTTTTGCCGTAATCAAACCCTCTTGTACTGCTTTAATAATGGCACAATAAGGCGTATTTTGATGGCTACAGTTACGAAATTTGCATTGTGTTAAATAGGGTCTAAATTCGGTATATCCATACGCAATTTCTGAAGCATTTATATGCCATAAACTAAACTCCCTTACTCCTGGAGAGTCGATTAATGCTCCCCCACTCGGTAAATGATAGTATTGAGAGTTACTAGTAGTATGTCGACCTAATTCTGAAATTTCAGAGAGTTCATTTGTGGAAATGTTTTGTTCATGAGGCAAAACGCTTGAGATTAAGGATGATTTGCCTACGCCAGATTGACCTACAAAAACACTGGTTTGATGATTTAATATTTTCTTTAGATGCTCCAATCCATCGGGCATGTTTTTGTTGGTTAAAAGAATTGGGTAATCTAGTCTTTTATAATTATTAAATAATTGCTCTTTAAGTGTTTCAAAAGCTAAATCGGTTTTATTCAGTAAGATAACCGCCCGTAATTTTAGTGTTTCAGACATAACAAGATAACTATCGAGTAAAGGCCACGATATTTCTGGTTTAGGAGCAATGACAATAATAATTTGGGTAATATTTGCAGCAACAGGTTTTTTTAAACCCCCACTAGTTGGTTTTGCCAAAAGACTATTTCGAGGATATAGGCTGACAACTACGCCTTGCCCCATCCCTTCGCTTTGCCAAATCACTCTGTCTCCAGCTACTAACCTTTCCAGATTAGGTCTTATAGAGCAACGAATGAGCTTACCCTGCGTGTCTTCGAGTGCAACGTGCTTACTAAAACGTTTAATGACTAAACCATCAGCAAGATTATCATTATTTTTTTTGTATTCATGATAATTTTGTTGGATTTTTTCAATACGCGCAGATTGCTGTTTGTTAATACGTCTTTTACTCATAGTTAGGATCTATATTATAATCATTTATAAGGATTTCTCTCCAATTATAAAGAGAAATGCAGATGAATAATCATACAGTATGAAGGTAAATTAAATTTAATGAAAGTCTACTTAGTTGGTGGTGCGGTTCGTGATCAATTATTGAATCTTCCTTTGCGTGAACGTGATTGGGTTGTTGTTGGTTCTAGTCCTGGGGAATTGTTAGAAAAAAAGTTCAAGAAAGTTGGTCGAGACTTTCCAGTATTTTTACATCCTAAGACAAATGAAGAATATGCTTTGGCGCGTACTGAAAGAAAATCTGCTCCTGGATATTATGGTTTTTCCTGTAATTATAGTAAAACAGTTACTTTAGAAGAAGATTTGGCACGCCGTGATTTAACAATCAATGCAATGGCCATGGATGATCAGGGAAATATTATAGATCCTTATCAAGGACAAAAAGATTTGGAAAATAAAATATTACGCCATGTTTCACCAGCTTTTGTAGAAGATCCTGTTCGTGTGTTACGTGTTGCTCGTTTTGCAGCACGTTTTCACTATTTAGGTTTTAAACTAGCGGATGAAACACGTTCATTAATGTATTCGATGGTTAAACGTGGTGAATTATCCCATTTGGTTGCTGAGCGTGTCTGGCAGGAGTGGTCTAAAAGCCTGGAGGAAAGAAATCCAGAACAATTTATTGCTACTTTACGTTCTTGTGATGCATTGAAAGTTATTCTTCCTGAGGTAAATGTATTGTTTGGCGTGCCCAATCCTTATCGTTATCATCATGAAGTCGATAGTGGAGTTCATACATTGTTAGTTTTGCAGGCTGCAGTGGCTTTAACTAAGGATCCGGTAATACGTTTTTCAGCATTAGTTCACGATTTAGGCAAGGCTTTATCACCCATGCAAAACTGGCCAAGTCATCATGGACATGAAGAACGTGGCGTTGCCATAATCGAGTCATTATGTCTACGTTTGCGAATTCCAACTGATTATCGTATTTTAGCAAGGATGGTATCCCGATTTCATCTAAATATTCATCGTTTATCTGAATTAAAGGCAAGTACAATTGTAAAAATTCTAGAGCAGTGCGACGCATTTCGTCGACCGCAGCTTTTTTATAATACGTTAATTGCCTGCCAAGCTGATGCAGAAGGTTGTGGAAAAATTGTTGACTACAAACAAAGTAAATTGTGGCCTTATATTTTAACTGAGTGTGCTAAAGTAAATGTGCAATCGATAATAGCCGAAGGTTATGAGGGAGAAACAATTAAGCAAACGCTGCATCAAAGACGTGTGGCCTGTGTTGAACTGATATTAACTTCTGGAAAATAAATGAAAAATAATCATAATTTAATTTGGATAGATTTGGAAATGACAGGTTTGGAACCCGAGCAAGATCGTATTATTGAAATCGCTACAGTGGTGACTGACCCTCATTTAAATATAATTGCCGAAGGGCCTGTTGTGGCTATTTCTCAATCTAAAACTCTTCTGGATGGAATGGATTCTTGGAATACCAGACAACATAATCAATCAGGTTTGGTCAATCGAGTTTTAGAAAGCAAAATCAGTGAGGTTCAAGCAGAGCAATCAACGATAGCTTTTTTAAAGCAGTACTTGGATAAGGGGAAATCGCCCATGTGTGGTAATAGCATATGTCAGGATCGGCGGTTCTTATATAAATACATGCCCGAATTAGCATCTTTTTTTCACTACAGAAATTTGGATGTAAGTACTCTTAAGGAATTAGCTATTCGTTGGAAGCCAATGTTATTAAATGGAGTGGTTAAAGAATCAAAGCACTTGGCTTTAGATGATATTAAAGACTCCATTGCAGAATTGGTTTATTATCGTCAACATTTTATAAATTTGTCGGACGTTACAAAATGATACAAAGAGAACGCTTGGAATTACCTGATGGAGCAGATAAATTATTACTGCATTCATGCTGTGCACCCTGCTCTGGTGAGGTTATGGAAGCGCTTATCAGTTCGGAGATCAATTTTTCTATATTTTTTTACAATCCAAATATTCATCCTATTCAAGAGTATGAAATTAGGAAAAATGAAAATATTAATTTTGCAAAAAAACACAATATTCCTTTTATTGACGCAGACTATGATAAAGATAACTGGTTTGCCCGTGCTAAGGGTTTAGAATGGGAGCCGGAGCGTGGTAAACGTTGTACCATGTGTTTTGATATGCGTTTTGAACGTACAGCTTTATATGCCCATGAACATGATTTTCCCGTGATTAGTAGTTCTTTAGGTATTTCGCGTTGGAAGGATATGAATCAAATTAATGATTGTGGTATGCGGGCTGCTACTAAGTATCCTGATCTTAAATATTGGACTTACAACTGGCGACAAAATGGTGGTTCAGAACGAATGTATCAAATTGCCAAACGGGAAGAATTTTATAAACAAGAATATTGTGGTTGTGTCTATTCTTTACGTGATACTAATGCGTGGCGTAAGCAAAAGGAGCGTGACCGAATTAAAATAGGTATTAATTACTATGCGCAACCACAGAAAGACGAAGAGGGTATATGAGTACTCATTCACATGGTGACTTACATCACCACCATGAACATAAGCATAATACAACTACATATGATAAAGCATTTATCATCTCTATATTAGCAAATGGGCTTTTTGTCATCTTACAAATTATTTTCTCCTATGTTTCTCATTCGACCAGTTTATTAGCGGATGCATTTCATAATTTAGGTGATGTTTTAGGTTTGGTCTTAGCTTGGATTGCTACCATACTCATGAAACGTACCCCAACTATGAAAGCAACATATGGATTAAAGAAAATTTCCATTCTATCCGCTTTAGCAAATGGAATTTTGTTGGTTTTTTCATGCGGAATTATTGCAACAGAAGCAGTGTATAAGCTTTTTGCTTCAACAGAAGTTCATGCTATTTCGGTAATGATTATTGCAGGTATTGGAGTAGTCATTAATTTGAGTACTGCATTAATGTTTATGCGCGGCTCTGAAGATTTAAATATTAGAGGGGCCTATTTGCATTTGTTTTATGATGCCTTAGTTTCAGTTGGAGTAGTTTTGTCAGCTTTATTATTATACTGGACTGGTTGGCTTTGGATAGACCCTATTGTTGGTTTGCTCATTGCTTTCTTCATTCTTAAAGGGACTTGGTCTTTATTTAC
>JACPOX010000279.1 GCA_016191305.1 Legionella longbeachae
ATTAGCCTTATTTGTTATTGTTATAAGTGCACAATTATTTGTCCATCAACTGGAATTCATTGGACCTTGGCTTGGTTTAGCACCACAGACTGTGGCTCTGCTATTAAGTCCAATAGCTACAGAACTCCCAGAAACTCTGAATGCAGTGATATGGGTTCGCCAGGGAAAACAAATATTGGCCCTGGCTAATATCAGTGGTGCCATGATGATTCAGGCAACAATCCCAAGCGCTTTGGGACTGTTTTTTACACCTTGGATTCTTAACAGAGCCTCTGTTTGGGGCGCTGTAATCACTTTGCTTTCGGTTCTTGGTTTATACCTTCTATTGCGAAAAAGCGTCTTAACGAGTCATCGTTTGTCTTTTTTTGGTTTAATTTACTTCGTATTTGCTGTTGGACTCTATTTTATTTAAAATTTTTTTTGTTGGGCCGCTAACCCAACCTACTAAAAATGGTGCATTTTAATTTAGTAAAGGTCCATAGGTAATTTTTTCGAGTTCTCTATTTGCTTGTAAAGAATCCTTGGTAGTTTTTATCTCTGGATTTTTTTCAATCTTATGTTTAGGCACTATAGGAAAAAATGATGGTGAGGAGGTTTTTTTGCTTGTTTCATTCTTCATTTTTTGATTTTGCTCTATTTTAGGTTTTACTTCTTCATGTGTTTGATTCACTTGATTCGTTATTTTTTCTGAAGCGTTTCCTTTGTATAAAAATTGTATATTTTCTGGCAATGAAGAACAGTTCGTTTCATTTGGAAAAACATTATCTAACTCACGCAGTGATAGTATTTTTTTTGTTTGTTGTTCCTTTTCAACTTTGTTTTCTTTAATGACTTCTTGATTTTTTATATTATCTGGTGCAGTAGGTATTAGTGGTAAAATTAAATCATAAGGGTTTTGTTGTATGAGAGGAAGATTATTATCTGGTACCATTCGATAAACATTTTGATGTGTTGGTAATGGTAAGTTATATGGATTTGAGATCAAGTTATTGTCTCTATTAGGCGATATAATTTGATCTTGCACGATATGATGAATATCAAAATGATTGACTTCAGGATTGTGACTGGGAGGTGGTTCATAAGAAGGAGATACCTCATTTTCAAAATATAAATAATTATCTTCTAATCTTGGGTATAGGTTAGGAACATAATTAGGTTGATTTTCGTTATTTGGATTGACGATTTGGTGGTTTTGATTCAATTGAATTTCTTGATTAGGAAGCAAATCGAGTTGCTCTTGGAGGAGTTTCAAAGTACCTTTTCCAAGTCTTGCTTTACGCAAACCCCGTTGTATATAGAAGAGCATCCCAAGGGGATTATCATTCCTAATCGACTTGTTGAGTGCAGCACGTTTTTCTTGCATAGGCATAGTGCATATATGATGAAATAATTCTTCTTTTCTTTGAGATAAACCTTTTAAGATCCGTATATCAAAATAATCTCGGGCATTGATCAGGTCAAATAATGGTTTCCTCGGTAGTTTAAAAATAACTCTTATATTAAGGTCATTAGTTAGATTGGTAAAATGTTCGGAGGTTAGTCCGTATTGTTTTAGCTTGATGAGAAGATCTATAAAATTTACTAGCATAGATTCTTTATTTTTTCCATTTAAAATGGCCAGACATATCTGTTTTGAAAAAGGATAATATTGGCTATTTTTACCGCGGATAATTGAATTAAGGTGGTTAAATATTTGCTCCATATTCACATGATTTTCAGCTAATCTATGAAGTAAATCGAAATATTTTTTGGCAGTATTGTTGTTATAATTAATAAGATATCCTAGTAAAATGTCATGATTATAATTACTAGTTAATATATCAAATACTACATCTGTGGATTGGTTTTTGCTTTTGAGAGTGAAATATAAAGTTTCAAGGAGCTCAAAATAAAGACTCATTAGAGTCTGATTCCCAAAATTTCCTATAATGTTTCCCAGTGATCCACTTATTGGTAGGTTATCTTTGGTAATATTAAATTTTGTTGTTAATAAATCGATTACATTGGTGCTTTGACTGGTGACAGACTCATTTAATGTGTTTAGTAAATCTTGTAGTAAAGATATTTGATTATTTTGATATAGTTCAGTTAAAGCGTAGAACATGACATCAATAAATAGATTTCCTTCTCTTTGCATTTTATTATCCCTATAGACAGTAAGCTTTATTTTTTTACATAGATTTTTTGGCAAGTCTATTAAAAATATGTTTTGGGAGCAATAGCCAATAATGACCTTCATTTTTCATGTGTTCACCAAGGAATGCCGCAATTTTACCTGAACCCCAATAAATATCGCCTCGCATAAATCCACGAATTGCCCCACCCGTATCTTGAGCAATCATAAGGCGTTGAAAAAGTTTTTCGTTATTTTGTTCGACATCGGGTCTTTTAGTATCTAGCCAAAGAGGTGCTCCTAAGGGAATCCATTTTTTGTCAATAGCTAAAGAATAACCTGGTGTAAGAGCCATATCTTGAGCACCTACAGCAAAAGGTTTTTTTAAAATTTCAAAAAAAACAAAAGACTTGTTTTTATGGATAAGATTGTTTGCTTGTTTGGTGTGACTGTCTAAATAACGCATAATAGCCGCTTTAGACGCATTATGCTTTGTCATGATTCCTCTGTCTATGAGCACTTTTCCAATTGAGGTATATTTAGCGCCATTCTCTCCAGCATAGCCTAAGTATATTTTTTCACCATTGGTAAGTTGAATAACTCCAGAGCCTTCTATTTCCAAAAAAAGCCTTTCAGCAGGACTGTGGATCCAGGCAATTACCGCCGCTTTTTTCTTAAGAACACCATTATCTATTTGTTCACGAGTGTAATAGGTTGCATATTTTCCCTTCGGTAAACCATAAATGGGTGTACTGTATGTTGATGTTTTTTCTAAACTGCCTTTGAGTTGAGGCATATAGTAGCCAGTAAACAATCCATGAACAGGTTTTTTTTGTTCCAGCTCAAGTGGGTGAAACCATTTTTCAAAAAATGATCTTGCGTTATTTTCTGAGATAGAATCCAGGGCCAATGCTGCTTTGCATGCAGGGTGCCAATCTCTAGCTTTTAATTTAATGATTTTAGAGCCGGTAGCATGGGATGGCTTTTGTTTTAAGAATGTTTTACAAGATAATTGGAATGCTAATAAAGATTTTTTAACATCAGCTTTATCCCAACCGGGTAATTCCTCAAAAGGTACTTTTGTTAAAGCAAGTTTATTTGAATAGTTTTTTATAATGACTTTTTCTGTCTTATGTTTTTTTGATTTAGCTTTCTTAGGAGCGGGCTTTTTAGAGATCTCTCTATTGGAAATGCTATTTTTTTCGGGCTCTTTTTTAACAGCAGCTTTATCTGAAGTGTTACTCGTTGTTATTTTAAAAACGGGTATTTGAAAGCTTTCTTTGTTAGCGGGAACTATCGGCTCTTGCACCTTTTTATAGAGTAAAGGCGCGACCAAGCTGAAAGTAATAAAAATTGTACCAATTATCTTGTAAATTATTTTACTGTTCATAGTTGGGACAGATTTTACACAAGATACAGGTTAAAGCAAGATTTTAGTGCTTTATTATTTAGTATTTATACATTAAGATTAAAAATAAATCTATATTGGGTATGGGAAGATCATAGATAAATACATCATTTATCCTCGCTTTGGGGTTTATTTTTTAGTACCAAAGCCTTTTCGTACAATTCATTTTTATTGGCTCCGCTTAGTTTACAGGCAATAGTTACTGCTTGTTTGAGTGGTAATTCATCTAATAATACCTTGAGCAATTTCTCTTGGGTATTTGGTTCATTGAGAACAGGGCGGGGAGGAATAATGAGAACAAACTCTCCTTTTACATGAACAGGGTCGGCCAACAACCAGTTTTTGACTTCCAGTAATGTGCCTGAGACAAAACGTTCAAAAGTTTTTGTAAGCTCTTTTGCCAGAACAATCTCGCATTCCTGTCCATAAAGATTTTCCTGCTAGAAGTTGTGTTATTATATGCTTGCTTTTATCATTTTCATTATGTGCATGCAGCGCTTCAAGATCGTTTTTTATACCTAAAGAGGTTAATAATTGCACTGAGTGTCGTGTGTCTTCTGCTAAAATAAAGTCCACCGATTTAAGTATGTCTAGTGCTCTAAGAGTAATGTCTTCACGGTTTCCTATCGGAGTCGCAACGATAAAGAGAGTACCTATTCCTGTTGCTAGTGAGTTAGTCATGGTTTATCCTCTTGGGTTATTGCTGATTCAATGTCTGAAAAACATGTTAATAAAATCAATTAAATTTCGCGCATTTTTTCTACTGATATCGACGTTCTCTCTTTGTCAGTGCGCTACTACAACAGTCAACACTCAAGACATGGCAGCCCCTGCGCCAATACCTACCGTAGAGAAAAAAAAGCTGGTGAGCCCTTATTCTAAGCCTACGGCAAGTTATCTTACGGAAGCTCAAAATCAAGAAGGCTTTGAAAAGCAACGATCTTTACTTTTGGCAGCTGGCCGTCTCATATCGGAACACCAATGGCGACAAGGTGCCGCTATTTTAGCACAGACTTCTGATTTAACACCGACACTTGCAGATGAAAAAAATCTTTTATCAGCACAAATTGACCTAATTCGTGAACGTCCCAAAGTTGCTTTAAGTAAATTATCCAGCATTAGAGAACGAGAGGGCTTGTCCCTTTATCATCAAATACAATTTCACGAAGTATTGGCGCAAGCATATCGCGCTACTGATAAGCCTATGGAATCAGTTAATGAACGTATAAAATTGGATTCTTTGCTTACTGATGAAGACAGCCAAGCTAATAACCGTCGAGCGCTCTGGTTCACTCTGACCCATATATCTCAAACCGAATTAAACTCTTTATCTAATGAGGCAGCGGATCAATCGCTGATCCAAGGTTGGTTACAATTAGCCTTAATCTCGCGCAAATATCGAGATAATCCCACCGCACTATTTAACTCATTGAAGCAATGGCAGTCTCATTTTAATACTCATCCGGCAAATCATATTTTGCCTAGTTCTTTAGATTCACTTGCAAATAAAATGCATACTCAACCTAAACAAGTAGCGCTACTCTTGCCATTAAGTGGTCCGTTACAAGGGCCAGGAATCGCTGTGCGTGATGGGTTTATGGCGGCATATAAGAGCAATAACAGTGAGCGCTCCATGCAAGTGAAAACCTATGATACCAATAAAGGAGATGTTTCTTCATTGTACCAAGATGCGCTAAATGAAGGCGCTGATTATGTAGTAGGACCCTTAACAAAATCACAAGTAGCAGCAGTTGCTGCATTATCTCATCCTGTGCCTACCTTGTTATTAAATGACTCTGATGCCGAGGTGCTGGACAATTCTTATATATTTGGCCTCTCGCCGATAAATGAAGCGATTCAAGTAGCCATAAGAGCAAAAAGCAAAGGTCATAGTCGTGCGTTAATTATCGCACCAGACAATGGTTGGGGCACTGAGGTAACAAAAGCATTTATCCAACAATGGCAAAAGAATGACGGAAGAGTTGTTGACACTTTTTTATATGGTGCTAATGATGATTTGAATAAAAAAATGAAAGACTTTCTCCAGATAAGTAATAGCCAGAAACGAGAGCAGAATTTAAAAGAATTATTAGGATATAAAATCCAGTCTGTTATCAGTCGCAGACAGGATTTTGATATGATATTTCTATTGGCTTA
>JACPOX010000195.1 GCA_016191305.1 Legionella longbeachae
CGATAATCTGATTAAAGAATATTTGGTTAAACAAATCACTCATCCTGTGCGTTGGACAGAAACAATTCATTATTTAAAAAATCAGGGTGAGTCAGTTTTCATAGAAGTAGGTCCAGGAAATGTACTCACTCGTTTGTCAGCACAAATTAATTAAGGAATCAGGATAAAAAATGTTCAATTTAACACATAAAAATAAAAAATAGGAGTTTTCACATCCAAAAGCAAAAAATCATCTACACTAAGCTTATGATAAACATTTAAAAAGGATGTCATATGACTATTAGACTAAAACATGAGCGTGGCAATTTAGATACAATAGAACTCGGTCACGTAAATCATCATTTTGCTCTTCCCCATCTTAAGAGATTTTTGAAATCAAAAGGCTCTAGACAATGCAAATCAATAAAAAAAATTAGTGTTGATCATTCCACTTTGGATAATGGGGATTATAGAGCGCTACACGATATTTTAAAATTATCATCAAAAATTAATGAAATTTCATTTTGTGCGAATCATATTGATACTCCTGATATAACTTATATATTCGATTCTTTGCCTAACAAAGAACTAAATACCATTAAATTTGTAGATAATTGGATAGGAGAAAAAATATCTTCAGATTTTTTCACATTCCTTAAAAATAAAAAATTGCTGGTATTGGATTTTTCCTTGAATTGGCTTCGTGATACCGGAGTGCAATTTTTACTAGATGCCATACGTGATAATACTGAGCTGAATGAATTAGTGTTAAGCTGTAATGATTTTGGTATCGATGGAATGAAAGCAGTACAAGACTTTGTATTAAACCATCCTTCATTAAAAGTTTTAGATATTTCATACAATAACTTAAATGAGGAATGCGTAAAGGAAATTTCCCCTATGATTATTGAATCACAATCTTTGACGCATCTTAATTTGAGAAGCAACAAAATTGGCAATGATGGAGCTAAACTTATTGCCCAAGCACTTAAGTATAATTCTCATTTAAAATATGTGGATTTATCAGATAATGAAATCAAAGAGGACGGTGTATCCCAGCTCTTACGGGTGGCAGAGGCTCATGATAAGCTTGAAGGTTTAATATTAAAGCATAATCAACTTCTACCCTCAATTTTAAAAACGAAAAGACCAAATCTACAGGTTCTCTATTAATATATTCATGACCAATGCGAGTAAAAGTTACTTTAAAGTGTGAATTGAAACTTACTCGCATGCAATACTTGCGGATTTACAATTTTATGAGGGCATTCGAGCAATCCTTCATTAAACTCCGGTGTAATTGCTATGACTAAGGGAGCTATCTTCTTATCTATACCTTCTTTTTGGACTAGTGATGTTCCTGTGAATGTGTCGCAGAGTATATTAAATTGTCCAATTAAATTTTCCGTTTTTAAAGCAGTAGAGTCTGCCAGTATTAAATGATAGGTTATAAGAGACTTATCTTTCCATGTAGATTTTAATAAACCACAGGCATGATCAGCACAAATCTCTATACCTAATGATTGGGTTTTATTTAAGG
The DNA here is from genome assembly GCA_016191305.1 of Legionella longbeachae. Classification (GTDB taxonomy): domain Bacteria; phylum Pseudomonadota; class Gammaproteobacteria; order Legionellales; family Legionellaceae; genus Legionella; species Legionella longbeachae_A. Next base: position 1,520 of record JACPOX010000195.1, read on the forward strand.
ATATTATATTTTTATGGGTGCCTGGCTGAAATAAAGTACAGCCTTGTATCAATGGCGCTCTAACAATTGAGCTGTTGGGTAAATTATATTCAAAACAAGGAATGCGCTTGTCCACTCTACTAACTGTTTTCCCTTCACTAAACAGGTAACAACAATTCCGTATAACAGTCATTTTACTTTCGGGCTTATTGCTTTGAAATTTATCTAAGTAGTTTGAAAAATCGTTTTTTTCTACCGTAACAGTGCTTTCGTTGTTAACATTGTCCTTATAACGATGTGCAATTTTTTCTAACTTAGAAAATTGCTGTTCATTATGATATTCTTTAGCGAAAGCGTATGGGAAAATAATAACACAATTTTGATTTAATCGAGTAAACTCCTTTAAGCTTTCCTGGATCATCATATGTTCGGTATAATCGAGGATTTTAGAATTTGAGGAGTTTGCTTGGGTGATTGCATATTCATGAGTAACGAGGATAATTTTATGTTGAGGAAATTGTTGTTTTGCAAAAAGATATCCCTTCTCAAAAATATTCATATACATTTGTAATTTTTCTTTAAAAGAAAAAAAATTTGGACAATCTACACCAGAAAAATTGGAAAAATTAAAACTTAATATGAGATTTTTCATAAAATTTTCTCAGAAAAAAGGTCTGTAGTGATTAATATTTAATCTAATATGATAAAGCAAAAAAATTAAGGATTTATTAAACCTATAATCGCTTAAATTGACTACGGAGTTTTGCACATGGGATCAAGTGCTTTTTATCTTTTAAAAGAAAAAAATTTTTTACCATTTTTTCTTACCCAATTTTTTGGCGCTTTTAACGATAATGCATTCAAATTAGCCATGCTTACTTTGATTAGCTATCATTTAACTCATAATCAGTCTCAATCTGAATATTACCAGGCAATAGCAGGTGCTTTATTCATTATTCCTTTTTTTCTTCTTTCAGCTACATCAGGCCAATTGTCAGATAAATATGATAAAACCTTAGTCACCCGATGGATTAAAATTTTAGAATTATTCTTAATGATTATCGGTAGTTTTGCTTTGTACTGGGGAAATATTTTTTTGATGATGATGACACTAACAGGTCTTGGCATCCATTCGACTTTTTTTGGCCCAATCAAGTACGCTATTTTGCCTGATCATCTAGCCAAAAAGGACTTACTGGGTGCAACTGGTTTGATTGATGCCAGTACTTTTATAGCAATTTTGTTAGGAACTACTATGGGTTCTTTATCCATAGGAACTGACAGCTCTAAACCTTATATGGCTGTTTTTCTTACAGTAATAGTTGCTCTTGCAGGTTTGATTTCCAGTTTATTCATTCCCAGAGCTCCACCCAAAGAAGATAATTTAAAAATTGATATACAGATTTGGCGCATTACTTATAAACTGATTCAGCAGGCTACAGAGCATATAGGCATCTTTCTAGCTATTTTGATTTTGTCCTGGTTTTGGTTATTGGGAACGGTCATATTAACCAAATTACCGGATTACACGAATTATGTTTTAGGTGCTAACAATACTGTTTTTGCATTATTTCTTGCTTTGTTTTCTTTAGGTATCGCCTTTGGTTCTGTGGCAGTCAATGTTATTTTTAAAGGACGAATTAACCTGGAAATGGTTCCATGGGCTATGCTTGCTTTTACTTTTTTTACTGCAGATCTGTACTTAGCCTCACCTTATATTAAAGAAAACACTTCTTTATTTACCGTGTTTAGCTTCTTTAATTCTTTCTTACATTGGCGAATTGCATTTGATTTATTTATGTTGGCTTTTAGCTGTGGATTATTTGTAGTTCCTTTATATACTTATTTGCAAGTAGTTAGTCCCCCAGAATCTAGGGCACGAATTATAGCGACTAATAATATATATAATGCCCTGTTTATGGTTGCAGGAACATTTATGGTCATCGTTTTGTTACATTTTAGTGCAGCTATTCCGCAAATATTTTTAGTTTTAAGTTTATTAAATGCATTTGCCGCATTGTTAGCACATATTTACTTAAGAAGAGTGCCTATGCCAAACAATATGGCATGAGGAAAAGATTGGCGCTATCCTAGGACAACCAGTTTCTAGCAGGTAGAAAGTCAGTGTAAAGCTTTGCCTCGGCACTATGTTCTTCAGGATGCCAATTATATGTCCATGACACTTCGGGCGGTAGGGACATTAAGATAGACTCTGTTCTGCCATTAGATTGCAAACCAAATAAAGTCCCTCTATCATAAACTAGATTAAATTCAACGTAACGTCCTCTTCTGTAATTTTGAAACGCTTTCTCTCGCTTTCCGAAAGGATGTGATTTACGGCGTAGCACTATAGGGGCATAAGCCTCAATGTAATGATCACCTATGCTTTGCATCAAGGAAAAACTGTGATCAAAGTTGATTTCGTTGTAATCGTCAAAAAATAATCCCCCAATGCCACGGGCTTCATTTCTATGTTTAATAAAAAAATAATCATCACACCATTGTTTGAACTTCGGGTAGATAGATTGGCCAAATGGCTGGCAGGCATTCAATGCAGTTTGATGCCAATGCTTACAATCTTCTTCAAAGCCATAGTAGGGTGTTAAATCAAATCCCCCACCAAACCACCAAATAGGATCAGTTCCTTCTTTCTCGGCTATAAAAAAACGTACATTGGCATGTGATGTTGGAATATAGGGATTATCGGGATGAATAACGAGCGATACCCCTAAAGCATTAAAATTTCTACCCTCTAATTCCGGTCGATGTGCACTGGCAGAAGCAGGAAGATTGGTTCCTGTTACATGGGAAAAATTAACGCCGGCTTTGGCAAAGACTGAGCCTTCAGTTAAAACTCGACTGATCCCACCACCACCTGCAGGGCGTGTCCAAGAATCTTCAATAAATTGAGCTTCGCCATCCAAATTCTCAAGTCTTGAACAAATGCCGGTTTGTAGCTCCAGTAGATATGCTTTTACTCGTTCTATAGCATTTACAGGAAGCATTTTATTTTTAGACATGATTAAATACCTATTATACATATAGGCACATTTTCTCATTTATTTGAAATTGGCACAATATTTGCTTTCCATGGAGCACTCAATCTAAAGGAATATGCGGGGAAAAATGACAACAAATTCAGTTAATAGATCTAATGAAGCAGCGAATCTGACCTTTTGTAATCAAATGGATACTCCTGCAAAAAACAGTTTGGGGCAACAAGATTTCTTGCGCTTAATGGTTGAGCAAATTCAAAATCAGAGTCCCATGCAAGCACAACTAAATAGCGATTTTTTATCTCAATTAGCTCGATTTAGTACTAATGATGGGGTTGCCCAAATGCAAGAGTCATTACAATCAAATCAGGCATTACAAGCCTCTGCTTTGGTTGGCCGAAAGGTTGTAGTAAATGGTAACAGACTTAAACGGGATACAACGGGAAGTGTCACGATCGCTGTTGATATTCCACCCGGTTTAAGTAAGTTGAGTGCCACGATTTATTCAGAATTCGGTGAGCTTATAAAAACAATCCCATTAGGGCAACCTGCGACTGGATTTTTTCAGTTCAGCTGGGATGGCATTGGTGAAGATAGACAGCCTATGAACGATGATACATACAAAGTTGAAGTAAATGCAGTGTATGAGATGAAAGAATTATCATTAAAAACCATGATCTGTGCAAATGTTGATAGTGTCAGTATTGGACAAAATGGTGAAGGGTTAAAATTGAATGTAGATGGGATTGGAGCAGTATCATTAGACCAGGTAAGACAAATATCAGTTTAATTTATAAACATTGAATAATCAATTACTTATGGATATATATTGTAACTTCTCAAAAAGCTCTGGATGACGTAATTTCCTTGTGTTATTGAGATGTTACTATATATTGAAAAATCTTATATTATTATATTGTTTGTTTTTTATAAAATAAAAGGAAGTATTATGAATTTCAGTATTAGGAATACCTTAGGCCCATTATTTCTCATTCTTTCATGTCCTGTTTTTGTAATGTTGATGTGGTATACCAATACTCAACTGGCAGGATCTTTGTCTGCATTGTGGGATTTAATGGTTCAACAGGGAGTCTGTCAGACGATATTTACCATATGGAAACCTTTTTTTTGGGGATCTTCGCTTGCCTGGAAAATTATTTTAGTTTTTATATTGTTCGAATTGGCTTTAATGCGTTTACTTCCAGGTAAAACGTTTAACGGTCCTATAACTCCTAAAGGAAACATTCCTGTTTATAAAGATAATGGCGTGTTTGCATTTATTGTAACAATGCTTACATTTTGTATTGCATCTTTTGGATTGAATTTATTTCCAGCGACCATTCTCTATGATAATTTAGGAGCACTTTTAGGTGCACTCAATATATTCAGTCTTATATTTTGTGTTTTTCTATATCTTAAAGGACGATTTTTTCCTTCATCAACGGATTCGGGAATAACCAATAATGTCTTGTTTGATTATTATTGGGGAACAGAACTTTATCCTCAAGTACTTGGTTGGAATATTAAAAAATTTATAACCTGCCGTTTTGGCATGATGAGTTGGGGATTATTTCTAATTTCTTATTGTGCAAAACAAATAGAATTAGGTGGTTTGTCTAACTCCATGTTGATCTCTGTTATATTGCAATTTGTTTATCTGAGCAAATTTTATATGTGGGAAAAAGGTTATTTACGCTCACTAGATATCATGCATGATCGCGCTGGCTTTTATATTTGCTGGGGGTGTATGGTATGGGTTCCTTGCGTTTATACTTCTCCAAGCATGTATCTTGTGTTGCACCCCATCCACTTATCATTTGTGTGGGCAACTCTTATTTTAGGCTTAGGTATTACGAGTATCATTATTAATTATCTTGCTGATAAGCAAAGACTCATAGCCCGAGCAACTCAAGGGGAATGTACCATTTGGGGTAAAAAACCTACTACACTGGTTGTTCAGTACACAACTACAGAGGGAGATAGCAAACAAACAATTTTGTTGGCATC